>JBBQEA010000326.1:0-4685 GCA_038320245.1 Chitinophagales bacterium
CCAGCATGCTACATTCTTTATCAGCATTATCAGTTACTGAGCATGTATTGATTACATAAACATAGGCTTTCTCGGTAAATACTTTTTTTTCAAAACCCTCAACTTCAAGCAGTCTTTACAATGTAGAAGTTTCTGAAAAATTTAGTTTACAACCCAAGGTGTGAAAAGCTACTGATTTTTTATCGTCCATAAGAGCAGCAAAGATACTATTTGAAGATTGTAGAAAATGTGAATTTAGATACAGAGAAGCACGGTAAAAAAGATTGATCCCCTATGTTATTTTGTTGTGGCTCCTTTATATCTTTCAAGTATGAATTATAAAAAACTGCTGCCATTTATATTTTTCCTGATACTCGCATTTTTGGCCATTGGCATTAAACGTTGTAATATTCCCGAGACAACATCAACTACAAAACAACCTCCCCGTAGCAACACCTCTAAACCGGCTGAAATACCAGATCAACGAAAAAATTTTGACAGAAATATAACTGAGCTTTTCTTTACCAAGCATGCAAAATGCCGCATGCAATGCCGTCACATCAGCCAGCAGGAAGTAAAAGATATTTTGGCAAATGGAACCATCAATTACAACAAAAGTGAGCTGGACGATCCACAGGGACCATCCTATGCGTTAGAAGGAGTAACCAAAGACAGGCAGCATGTACGTATAATTTTTGCCCCAAAACAAAAACACCTGTCGGTGGTAACGGTTATAGATCTTGATAATGACTATGAGTGCAATTGTCCGTAACCACTTATTTACAACAAGCTTACCTTTTTAAAGACTTTAGATAAGAGATGGCTTTCATTGGATCAACAGCTTTAAAAATACTACTTCCGGCCACTAAAACATCTGCACCGGCCTCAACAATGGATTGTGCATTTTCATCTGTTATACCTCCATCAATTTCAATTAGCACGGGTAAATTTTTATCATCAATCATTTTACGTAGCTCCCGTATTTTTTGATAGGTATGCTCAATATATGCCTGGCCGCCAAAGCCCGGATTTACACTCATTAAGTTAACTACATCAATATCAGCCAAAATGTCAATCAATAAATTGACTGGGGTGTGAGGGTTAACTGCTACGCCGGCCTTCATACCCAAACTTTTAATTTGCTGAATGTTGCGATGTAAGTTTGGACAGGCTTCAATATGCACCGTCAATAAATCCGCCCCGGCATTCTTAAATGCTTCAGCAAATTTTCCGGGATCAACAATCATTAAATGCACATCGCAAAACTTTATTGTAGCCTTTCTTATTTGTTCAATAACAGGTAAACCATAGCTGATGTTGGGTACAAAACTGCCATCCATTACATCCAGGTGAAACCAATCGGCCTCGCTTGCATTCAGCATATCGCACTCTTGCTGCAATTGTAAAAAGTTTGAAGCCAGCAGGGATGGGGCAATTATAGGCATGTTTAAATTGTTGAAAGAAGATATAGTGTGAAGATATTATTTAGTCAGTCGTTTGATAGCTTCTCTTGCTTCGCGAAGGTTTTTATCCAGGCCCAGCGATCGCTCATAGTTCAATAATGCATCTTCTGTATTCCCTGTTGCTTCAAAAGTTTTAGCCTTCCAGTAATATGCATCGGCATAGGTATTATTTATGGTGATGGCGGTTTCAAACGTCTTCTGAGCTTCTGTATAATTTTTCTCACCATAAAAAATAAATCCCTTTTCCATATAGGCTTCCATTAGGGTGTAATTGTTATTGATGGCTCGGTCAAAGAAAGCTTTTGCTCTTGCGTTATTTCCTGTCCGGGCATTATAGACACCAGCAATAAAATCGCAATTTGCATTGGTTTCTCTTCCTAATCCCATACGGCTTACCTCCTGGCAAATTTGTAAAGCTGCTGCATTTTTTGTTTCAGCAAAAAGGTTTGCAAGGTTTAACTGCGCCTCTACCGAAGGGTAAATTAACAAGGCTTTTTTATAACTGTTAATTGCCTGAGCCGTGTCGTGATTGCTTTCCAGTAATTGTCCTTTTGCAAACCACAAACCGTTATTCAAACTATCTCTTCGTATCATACTATCAGTTTGTGCAATTGCTTCAGGATACATTTGTAAGCTGTCTAATGCATTTATAAACAACATTCGTAAAGAGGCGCTGTCAGGGTGTTGTTGCACACTTTTCTTCAATTGGTTGAGCACTTCCATCTTAGCCGGATCTTTCGTCCTCTCTCCATTCTCATTTTGTTTACAGGAATACAAGGCTATCATCAACAATAAAACACCATTCCATTTTTTCATTGTGCAAAAATAGAGTGGTGGCTTCGCCTGAAAAATAATTTATACATGCCCTTAGTAATTAATTGATCTCTGATGTAAGGCACCCTGACTATAATTTTTAATCGTTTGATAAGACGGTTGCCCAGAATTGATTCATTGGTTTTAAACCCATCTGGGTAAAATAATTTCACCCTATTTTTGCGACACAAAATTTTACACATGTATAACGGTTTACTTCATTTGCACAACCTGATGCGTTGGGTTATCTTATTGCTGTTGGTAATTGCAATTTTTAATGCCATTAGCGGTATGCTTAACAAAAGGCTTTATACCAGCTTCGATAAAAAAACAGCCTTGTTTTTAATGATTGCCTCACATATAACTTTACTGGTTGGTATTTACCAGTGGATAGTAGGCCCGTGGGGATTGAAGAATATTCAGAATATGGGAATGGCTGCAGTAATGAAAGATCCGGTTGCACGTTTTTTTGCCATCGAGCACATGGTGAGTATGCTTATAGCTATCATTCTTATAACTATTGGACGTGGCGTTGGCAAAAAGAACATCAGTCCTGAGAGAAAGCATAAGAAGTCGTTCTGGATGTTTTTGATTGCGCTTGTTTTAATTCTTGCCGCAATTCCATGGCCTTTCAGAGAAGTAGCCCGACCCTTATTTCCGGGTATGAATTAAAGATTTTAGAGCCGGTTTATTGCCGGCTTTTTTATGCAATGGCTTGCAGTGTGTGCTTTCCAGGTTGTCGCATTCCACTAGTCGTTCCTATCGAACGCTTTATCTACTTCTCCGATAAATTCTACCCACGAAACGTTCCTTCGGAACGACTGGTGGCGTAGAAAATAAACACATTGCCTTTTTTCGTTCCGTAGGAAATGATTGGTACTGGGTGCAATAATTATATATACACCATCTTCAAGGTTTTCAATTTCAACAGATTGTGTATACAGCTTTTGTTGCGCTCGGAGCAGGAGGAATTTGAAATGCACACCAGGTAACATAGCTATATAAAAATTATTTCATTTGGGTTAGGTAAGAAAAGTTGCAATGTAAGAAGCTGATGAAAGGATGTTATTTTCCAGATACGAGTATACGTTTTTTAGATTATCATCCTTGCAGCCTGCTCCGTCAAACTTGCGGGGACGCAATCACTTCATCTGTTGAACAAATGGCATCTTTAGTTTCAATTTTAAAGCCTAAAATTAAAAGTTGACCGCTTCTAAGATTGTATGCTGTAATGTTGCGGAAAAGTTGGTAATGATATTTCCTTGTCTTCAAAAATTCCGTACACACAGCTTCCGCTACCGCTCATGCTGGCATAGAGTGCACCTGCTTCGTAAAGACTTTCTTTCACTTTTTGTATTTCAGGAAACATTGCAAACACAGGCCGTTCAAAATCATTTTTTAATAGTTGCTTCCATGTAGTTATGGGCTGGGCCAATATGTTTTTTATACTGATAAAAGGAGGAGCAGGCTGCAGGCCGGAGAAGGCCAGGGCAGTAGAAACATGAATGCCCGGGTGAACCAACACTAGTTTATAAGTTGAAAGATCCACATCCAAATGTTCCAGAATTTCTCCCCTGCCTATAGCATAACAAGGCTTGTTTACAATAAAGAACGGGCAATCACTCCCTAATTGCAGCGCATAATTAATCAGTTGTTCTTTTGATAAGTTGAGTTTAAATTTTTGATTGAGTAACAATAATTTAAAGGCCCCGTCTGCACTTCCACCACCCAACCCGGCACCCATTGGTATTACCTTATGCAAATGAATTTTTACAGGTGGCAATTCGGGGAAATCAATTTTTATAAGATGATAAGCTTTCAAGCATAAGTTATCATTTACATTACCTGCAACTGGTAAACCCGACATTGTAAATTCTACAACATCTGCCTGGATGATTTCCAAAACATCTTTTACCAGAGTGGGATAGAAAACTGTTTCAAGATCGTGGTAGCCATCGGCCCGCTTGCGGGTAACATGTAAGCCGAGATTAATTTTTCCGTTGGGAAACATCACCATAACCTATTTTTTATGAAGAGATAACTAACGTGCAGAATTGAGATTTACGGAACAAGTAAAAGGAAAATAATTGTTTTTGATCAGCTGATTTTTTAAGTGATTTGTAATTGATAACAGCCACCACAAAGAACAAAGCGATGAAAGGATTGTGACCCCGAAAGTTTGACGGGGCAGGCTAAAACAATGATGAATTGGTTTTTAAAGCAGGTATAAAAAACGGATTAATATAAGCTCTCCACATTATAAAATACAAAACCAACTAAGTAAAGCGAAAATTTCGGCTAAAAATTTATTTACCTCTTTTCTGAATTTCATCCCTTATAGCAATAGCCCGAATGTAATCCTCCTGGTCTAAAACCTCTGTAAGTAAACTATTCAATTCCTCCAGGCTCAGGCCACTGAGATCATCGCGG
>JBBQEA010000327.1:0-4646 GCA_038320245.1 Chitinophagales bacterium
GTGTCTCCACGAACCACTTCCTGGATATCAGTTTAAAACGGGAAAGAAACAACACAAGGCTTGTAGCCGTGGTTCGTGTCTCCACGAACCATTTCCTGGATATCAGTTTAAAACGGGAATGAAACAGCACAAGGCTCAACCAGCTGGTGTTTCGTGGAGACACGAACCACGGCGTTGGATGCGATACTTCATGAATACATCGGGCTATAAAAGCCGCCTTGTAATTTCATCTTCAGTGCTTTAATAGTCGAAAAGCTGATGCCTGTTTTAAGATTGGAGATGTAGTAACACCCGGCAACAGGGCAGGATCCCTGCGCCTAAGAGACTCAACCAACTTGTGTTTAATGAAGAAACGAACCACAGCTTTGAAAGAAAAAAACGTCTCAACGCCTTAGCGGCAATTTTGTAGCCGTGGTTCGTTTCTCCAACCACGGCGTTAAAGAAATAAAAACGCCTAAGCGCCTTAACGGCAATTGAAATACATATCCTTTAAAACTACAGCTTATTTAAAACTTATAATGCAATAATTTCGTGCAATAAATCTCCTTAAAAACAATATGAATAAAAAGATTTGGCTCTCCTCTCCCCATATGGGTGGCAACGAAGAAGTGTATGTAAAGGAAGCATTTGATACCAACTGGATTGCCCCGCTCGGTCCGCATGTAGATGGTTTTGAAAACGACCTGGTAGCATTTACCGGCACAAGGGCCGCCGCAGCGCTTAGCAGTGGCACTGCTGCAATCCATCTGGCATTAATTTTATTGGGTGTAAAAGCAGGCGATGAAGTGCTTTGTCAAAGTTTTACATTTTCGGCCTCAGCCAATCCGATTGTTTACCAGGGCGCCATCCCTATATTTATAGATTCAGAAAAGGATACCTGGAACATGAGCCCGGAGCATTTACGAAGGGCCATTATTGACAGGATGGCCAAAGGCAAAAAGCCGAAAGCTATCATTCCCGTCCACCTGTATGGAATGCCCGCTAATATGGAGGCAATTATGGCCATTTCAACAGAATTTGGCATACCCGTAATTGAAGATGCAGCAGAAGCATTGGGTTCTACGTACCAAAATAAAGCCTGCGGTACTTTTGGTGACTTGGGCGTACTGTCTTTTAATGGCAATAAAATTATTACTACTTCAGGAGGAGGTGCACTTATTTCAGCCCGTACGGAATACATTGAAAAAGCCCGCTTTTATGCAACACAGTCAAGAGATGCAGCCCCGCATTACCAACATTCTGAGATAGGCTACAATTACCGCATGAGCAATGTGTGTGCGGCCATTGGCCGGGGTCAAATGGAAGTATTAGACCAAAGAGTAGCGCAACGCAGAGCCAATTATTCTTTTTACGCAAACGCTTTTAATAACATAACTGGAGTTAGTTTTTTGCAGGAACCGGCCGGTTCATTTAGTAACCGGTGGCTGAGTACAATACTATTTGATGATTCCCTTACCCATAAAGGGGTGAGCAGAGAAACGATCCGGCTTGCAATGGAAAAGGAAAATATTGAATGTAGACCATTGTGGAAACCCATGCACCTGCAGCCTGTTTTTGCTGATTACCCTTTTTACGGCGATGGAACAGCAGATAGATTATTTGCGCAGGGGCTTTGTCTCCCGTCGGGGAGTAATCTTTCTGCAGAAGATATTAAAACGGTGGCAGTGTTATTAAATCATGAATTTGAAAATGGATAATTGGTAGCTTGTTTTGGGCCTGTAATTTGCTTTGTTTCTAGCAGCTTGTATTCGTATTTAAAAAAAAAGAATATTATTAGGATCTGCAATTTGTTGGATAAATATTCGTTTGGAAAATAAAAAAGCTGCTACTTAAACAGGTCAATTATTAACTGATTTTCTTCGTTCCCATCATATTTGAATCCTAAAGGTAAAATAGCTGCAATTATAAAGTGAAATCATTCAATTTCAAGACAGTACTGTGTCGACCTGTCTTTTGTGTAAGATTTAATAGATTATTGTAATAAAAAATAGTATATTTTTGCCACAAACACCTTAGTCCATAAAAAACCAAAACAGAAACGCCGTTATGTCGATCATTTATTATGGTCTTGGCAGGTAAGGTTAGTTTCACAATAATGATATTTTCCCTGAGGGGAAATATTTCGGTTGTTTTAAAATTGAAATAATATGACTAAAAGATACTTGGAGCATTTTGCTCCCCGATGGATAATTTTTTGTTGTGATGTTGTCCTAATCTCGGTTGCTTTTGCACTTTCCTTTTTTTTAATACATCATCTTTCCGTGGATTATGCTGGCATGGTAAAATTTGTGCCTGCATTTATGGTTAACCTTTTAGTAGGTGCCTGCTGCGTGGCAGTGCTGGCAACATACAAGGGTATTATCCGCTATTCCGAAATAAAGGATATTCTAAGAATTATAAAATTTGCCGCACTTCAATTTAGCTGCTGGATGGTAGTTTATTTTGTTTCTGAAAAAAGTTTAATTGCCGGGGTGAATTTACCCTTGTTGCTGATCAATTTTTTTGCAGTGAGTTTTTTGATGGTTGCTTTAAGATTATTGGTTAAGGAAGTATATTTTCGGGCACAGTCAAGGCCCAATACTGCAAACAGAACATTGATTTTTGGTGCCGGCATGATGGGCAGGATCGCTAAAAAGGTTTTGGAACAGGATGTAAATATGAATTCTACCATTGTTGGTTTTATCGACGACAGTGACAGTAAAGTTGGTAAAAAAATTGAAGGGCTGCCAATTTATAGTGGCGAAGGTGCACAGTTAGTTAAATTGATACAGGAAAAGGGCATCAATCAATTATACATTGCTGTTGATAAATTATCAGTGGATAGAAAAATAGCACTTACTGATGTATGTGCCCCCTTTAAAATAAAAATAAATGTAGTGCCCCATGCCAGTGAATGGAGCCGTGGCTTGTTCCAGAAAAAGCAGGTAAAGGAGCTGAATATTGAGGAATTGCTGCAGCGGGATGAAATATTTTTACCCAATGACTTAACCAATGCCAATTATACCGATTCGGTAATATTGGTAACAGGCGCTGCAGGTTCCATTGGCAGCGAAATTTGCAGGCAGCTTGTTAAACATAAAGTACAGAAATTAATTTTGTTGGATCAGTCAGAATCCGGCTTGTTTGATTTGGAATACGAACTACGACAAAAAGGAATTCCCGGCAGGTTGTTGCAGGTAGAAGTGGCATCTGCAAGAGATTATCACCGCATAAAAAAAGTGTTCAGTATTCATAACCCGGATGTTGTTTTTCATGTGGCTGCCTATAAACATGTGCCTTTGATGGAATTTTTCTCCAGTGAGGCAGTACTTACCAATGTTTTTGGTACCAAGGTGGTAGCAGACCTTTCTGTGCTGTTCAGTGTTAAAAAGTTTGTATTGGTTTCTACAGATAAGGCAGTAAATCCCACCAATGTAATGGGCGCTACCAAGCGTATTTCAGAGATTTACATACAATCGCTCAACGATCGTTTTGAATCATCAACTCATTTTATTACAACCCGTTTTGGCAATGTGTTGGGCTCTGCAGGATCGGTAGTGGCTACTTTTAAAAAGCAAATTGCAGCAGGCGGTCCTATCACCATTACCCATCCGGATATTACCCGTTATTTTATGACCATTCCCGAAGCCGCCAAGCTTGTGCTGGAAGCAGGTAAAATTGGTAAATCGGGCGACATCTTATTGTTTGATATGGGCCAACCGGTAAAAGTGGTTGACCTTGCAAGACGGATGATTCAGTTAGCAGGATTTGTACCTGATAAAGACATTAACATTAAGTTTACCAACTTGAGGCCCGGCGAAAAGATGTACGAAGAGCTATTTAAAGATTCAGAAGAATTTGCCAGTACAGATCACCCAAAAATATTAAGGGCAACAAAAGCAACGGATACCAACCCTCATTTTTATGTGTTGATGGATCAATTGCAGGAAGTAGCCGAGTTACACAATAATGAGAGCATACCCGATATCATTGGAAAAATGTTGCCGGAGTTTGTTCACTCGCCCAATAAGCTGTTTAAAAAAGTGTTGAAGGTTGAGTAATGATTTACTTAAGAAAATATAGTTATTGAATTCACTGGCTGACCCAAAAAAGGCAGCTATTTTTTTGGCGTATTGAGCTATATCTAGCAACATCTTTTAGGGTTACAGGAGCATTTCTAGTCGATAGAGCTATGATTAACATGCTTATTTTACTTTCTCGCTATTATCTTTAGGCAGCAACGTTACTGTAAATAAGTAGTTAATAAACCAATAGATAATAAAAGGCAGGGGCGTTTGCAGTCTCGATACGGTTTGGTAATAGCTGTAGATGATGAGGTCAAACCGATAGGCCCTGCCAAAAATAACGACTTCTCCTAATTGATCTCCAATGTACAATGCAATAAAACGAAAGATCCACAAGCAAGCATACACCAATAAAAATATTTTAAATGACTTTGCAGAGATGGTCATTCTTAATGCGATTAACCCACCAATAATTGTTGGGATCAGCATAATATTTACTTCATTATCTACTCTCGAAGTTGAGAATTTAAGACTAATCTGATTAATATGAAGCCAGCTGAAAATTAAGGAACAAACCAATAGCCCGGCAAGATAAATGACTAGTACTTTAACTGCTTTTTTCATCTTTTTTCCCCTTCTTTA
>JBBQEA010000328.1:0-4637 GCA_038320245.1 Chitinophagales bacterium
CGGGCATACGACTATGAACACCGGATTGTTTTAAATGATGGCACTATAAAAGTGTTGTTACAAAAAGGAACGCTGTTACATAATAAAGAAGGCAGGGTAATTGGGCTGGAAGGCACAACACAGGACATTACCTTATTAAAACTGGCAGAACAGGCTGTAAAGGATTCTGAAGAAAAGTACCGGATGATTTTTAACTGTAACCCATTGCCCAACTGGATTTACGACCTGAAAACCCTGCAGATAATGGAAGTGAATGATGCGGCAATAGCCCATTATGGATATAGTAGCGCCGAGTTTTTAAACATGACGATTAAAGAGGTGTTTGTGGCTGAACAGGTTCCGGCACTTATACAGGTAAACGAGGATATCAATAACTATGGCCTTATAAATTTTGGCCAGTGGCTGCATGTTAAAAAAAGCGGCGCCCATATGGATGTTGATATAACGGGCCATTCTATTTTTTATAGTAACCGAAATGCGGTGATGATTGTATGTAACGATATTACCGAAATTATAGGGGTCCAGCAGGCGCTTGTAACAAGTATCGAACGGTTTGAATATGCCACCCGGGCAACTTCGGATGCTATCTGGGATTGCGACCTGGTGAATGACACTGTTTTTTGGGGCGAAGGATTTAATACCCTGTTTGGTTATAAAATGAAAGATCCCAAACCAGGCCTTCATTCCTGGGAAACCTTTATACATCCGGATGAACAGGTTGCTGTGATTCAAACCATGAACGATGTAATTGACGACAAAGAAAAAAATTACTGGCAGGGCGAATACAGGTTTCGTAAGTTTGATGGCACCTATGCCAATGTAGCTGATTGTGCCCTTATCATTAGGGATAAAAATGGTAAACCCTACAGGATTATAGGCGCCATGCAGGATATTACCAAAAGGATTCAAAACGAAATTACGCTGAAGGAGTTAAACCAGCAGTTGAATAAACGGGCGGCAGAGTTGGCCAGCTCTAACGCAGAGCTGGAACAATTTGCATACATCGCATCCCATGATTTACAGGAGCCCCTGAGAATGGTGACCAGTTTTTTAAGCCAGATACAGAAAAAATATGAAGCACAGCTCGACGAAAATGGCCGCATTTATATTGGCTTTGCTGTAGACGGTGCTGTACGCATGCGCAAAATAATTCAGGACTTACTTGAATATTCAAGAGTAGGCTGGCAGAAATATCATTTTGAAAAATTAGACATGAACCGGTTACTGACAGAAGTAGTAGGCATTTACAGCAATACCATCGAACAAAAAAAGATGATGGTTTCATGGAATGACTTGCCCGAAATAACAGGCGCAAAAATTCCTTTGCAGCAACTTTTTCAAAACCTGATTGGCAATGCTATAAAATATCAACATCCCGACACCATCCCGGAAATAACCATTACCGCTACCTCGTTTGACGAGTATTGGGAGTTTGCTGTAGCCGATAATGGCATCGGAATTGATCCGGAATATTTTGACAGAATATTTGTGATATTTCAACGGCTGCATAATAAAAATGAATTCTCCGGAACAGGTATTGGCCTGGCTATCTGTAAAAAAATAGTCAATAATCACAATGGAAAACTCTGGGTAAAATCAGAAGAAAAAAAAGGAAGTACTTTTTATTTTACCATTGCGAAGCATAACCTGGCAACGGTAGTTAATCAAAATATATCAGCGCCAGACAACCAATTTTTTATAAATGATTAATCAACATGCCGGAAAATTAAAACATGATGCATCCGTTTAAATATTGTATTGGCCTGGAGCCAACTACCGTGGCGGTAATACAACATTCCCTGATAGCTAGGTTTTATCTTCTGTAAAAACATACCAATATGGAGTATATTCCTGCCCAGCATATTTTGATAGTAGAAGATAATCCCGGCGACTTTGTGCTGATAAAGGATTACCTGTGTGAGGAATTTAAAAACCCTTCCGTTGAACGTGCACAAACTTTTGCAGAAGCAAAAGTGAAGATGAGTAGCAGTGCTCATTTTGATAATATCCTGCTGGATCTTTCATTGCCCGATGCCAGCGGTAAGCTACTGGTAACAGAAATGGTAAGGCTTGCGGGTAGTGTACCCATTATTGTTTTAACCGGTTATGCAGACAGAGATTTTGGTATCAAAACATTGGCGCTTGGCATCTCTGATTATCTTTTAAAAGATGAATTGAATGCGGCACAGCTACACAAAAGTATTTCCTATAGCGTTGAAAGAAGACGCATCAGTGCGGAACTGAATGAGTCTGAAAAAAAATACCGCAACCTGTTTGATTTAAGCCCTATCCCAATGTGGGTATACGATTTGGAAACAAACGACTTTTTGAATGTAAATGAAGCTGCCATTGAACACTATGGCTATTCGAAGGATGAGTTTTTATCTATGACGATGAATGATATCAAACCTCCTGAAGAAGTAGCAAAAATGGAAGAGGTAATTACCAGTACAGAAAATTCAAAAAGTCAAAAAAGTATTTACAGGCACCTTAAAAAAAATGGCGAGCTCATTGATGTGGAAATCCAGAGCAGTGAAATTTATTTTACCGATAGGAATGCCTGCCTTGTATTAAGCAATGATATCACAGCAAGTGTGTACCAAAAAAATATAATGGCTTTTGAAAAAGAGGTGTACGATCTGAACGCAACCGGGATATCATTCTTTGAATTGCTAAATAAACTGATAACAAGTATCGAAAAAATAATGCCCCCCTGTTTTTGCTCTATGTTACAATTAGATGAAGACAATACTATGAGTACGCTGGCAGGTGGCTCGGTGCCATTAGCCTATCTTGAAAAAATTAAAGGCCTTCCCATTGGAGCCAGGGTGGGTTCCTGCGGTACTGCCATGTTTACTGGAAAAAACGTTATTGTATCCGACATAAATACTGATCCGTTGTGGCACGACTACTCATCTGTCGCACAGCAATTTGGCCTCAGGGCCTGCTGGTCGGTCCCCATTAAAAAAAGCAACGGTAAAATTACCGGAAGCCTGGCAGCTTATTTTAAAGATGTGAAATATCCGCAGTCATATCATATCAATCTGCTGGAAAGAGCGGCCAGCCTGTTAGGGATTCTGATAGATAATAAAGATGCCGCAGAAGATATCACCAAATCCAACGAACGATACAATGTTGTTGCCGGGGCTACCAGCGACGTAGTATGGGATTGGCAAATAACAGCAGATAAAATTATATGGAACAAGGGGCTTACAGCTATACTTGGTTACAATGAGCCGAATGATACTACCTATGGTAACTGGTGGAGCCAAAAAATCCATCCTGATGAAGTCATTAGGGTGATGGATAATATTAACCAGCATATAAAAAATAAAACCATTAAGTGGCAGGATGAATACCGCTTTAAAGCCGCGGATGGATTTTACCGTTATATTTCCGATAGTGGATTCTTGATACTGGACAGAGACAACAATGCCACCAGGATGATTGGCGCAATGAAGGATGTAACCAGGCAGAAGGAAGAAGAACATCAGCTAAAATTACTGGAGTCTGTAATCACTAATACAAACGATACTGTGATTATAATGGAGGCGGAACCAATTGATGAACTGGGGCCAAAAATTGTTTACGTAAATGAAGCATTTACTAAAATGACCGGCTATACACCCGGCGAAGTTATTGGTAAAACAATCACCATCCTGGAGGGGGCCAAATCTGATAAAAAAGAATTGAAAAGATTGAGTGACGCCATAAAAACCTGGCAGGGTTGTGAGATCACCATTATCAATTATAAAAAAAATGGCGACGAATTCTGGAATAATATTTCCATAAGCCCTGTTGCGGACGTCAATGGCTGGTATACACACTGGATAACTGTTTCCAGAGATGTAACGGACAACATTCGGAAAGACCAGGAAATTACAAAAGCCATTATGAAGGCGCAGGAACAGGAACGCTCACAGATAGGGGCTGAACTGCATGACAATGTAAACCAGATTTTGGCTGGTGTTTTACTAAACCTGGGTATGACGAAAGTAAAACCTATTACGGAACAAACTAACTGGGTAGATAGTTCGATGAGTAATATCCATCTTGCGATTAGTGAGATAAGAAAATTATCCCATCGCCTTGCACCGGTTTCCATCGATGACAATTCACTGAAAGAAACTTTTTCAACACTGCTTAAAAGCATCAATGTAAATAACCAGTACCAGATAAATTTTACCATCAAGAAAGTAGACGAGTTAAGTATTAGCGGAGATATACAATTGAATTTATACCGCATTCTACAGGAGCAATTGAACAACATTATGAAGTATTCAAAAGCCTCCGTTATCGACGTTTCGCTTTTACCCGCCAACAATGCAATTCAATTAAGAATCTGTGATAATGGTGTAGGGTTTGATACGAAAAGCAGTAGAAATGGCATCGGGCTTGGCAACATCAAAAAACGTTCGCAATTATTTTCAGGCAACTTCTTTTTAAAGTCTTCGCCTGGCAACGGGTGCGAAATTATTGTAGAAATTCCGCTGTAAAAAAAAATCCCTTGCAGGAATTATGCAAGGGATTCATCAACAATTATGTTGCAGCGCTATTGTTCTATCAATTGGTCATTTATATTGTAGGCTGCTATCTCACTTAACAATGGCGTTGCTTTTGAATCGTCAATAATCACT
>JBBQEA010000329.1:0-4624 GCA_038320245.1 Chitinophagales bacterium
TTTCTTTGTTAGAATCGTCGTGCTTGATAAAACCGAATCCTTTTTCAGAATTGAAAAACTTTACGGTGCCTTGTGTTTTGTTCATTTTAAATTGTATTGTAATTAATTATTAAGGCGCAAACTTACATAAATATTATTAAATGGCAGATAAAATATTTTTAATCCTTTAAAAAGCATTTTTGGAATAAACACTTTAAATACTGCTGTAAAATGCAAGCGCTAATTGTATGTATTTGTAAATGCAACAAAAGTACAGCCACAAAAAACCCGGCAAAATGCCGGGCTATAAAATTTAAGGAAGAAAATTATTTGCTCATTACAGCTGCCATTGTTTTACCAATATCTGCAGGACTTGCCACTACATGTATACCACATTCAGCCATGATTTTCATTTTTGCAGCTGCAGTATCATCAGCCCCGCCAACAATTGCACCTGCATGTCCCATACGACGTCCCGGAGGTGCTGTTTGGCCTGCAATAAAACCAACAACAGGTTTTTTATTACCAGTTGACTTAATATATTCTGCTGCTTCCGCTTCCATTCCTCCTCCAATTTCACCAATCATTACAATTGCATCCGTTTCATCATCATTCATAAATAATTCAACTGCCTGTTTAGTGGTAGTACCAATAATTGGATCTCCGCCAATACCAATAGCCGTTGATATGCCAAGACCTGCTTTTGCAACCTGATCAGCAGCTTCATAGGTAAGGGTACCGCTTTTTGAAACAATTCCTATCCTGCCTTTTACAAATATAAAACCAGGCATGATACCTACTTTACATTCATCGGCTGTAATTACGCCCGGGCAATTTGGCCCAATCAACCTGGCTGAAGTAGTTAATAAATAATGTTTCACTTTTACCATATCCTGCACGGGAATGCCTTCTGTTATACAAACCACCAGTGCTACTCCGGCATCTGCTGCTTCCATAATAGCGTCTGCAGCAAAAGCAGGCGGCACAAAAATGATACTTACATCCGCACCAGTTGCACTTACAGCATCAGCTACGGTATTAAATACCGGCCTGTCCAGGTGTGTGCTGCCACCTTTGCCCGGTGTAACACCACCAACTACATTAGTGCCATATTCTAACATTTGTGTTGCATGGAAAGTACCTTCAGTACCAGTGAATCCCTGTACGATGATTTTGGAGTTTTTATTAACTAAAACTGACATATATTTTTATTAAGTGGATGCAAAAATAGGTGGAAAAATTTGAGTATCCCGATTTTTAAAAATGAAAAGTTTTCAGGCAATTCGAAACATATTATTTACAAAAAACAGGAAATTTAAAGACGCATAATCGATGTGAATTAATAAAACATTACCGGCATTTCAACTTAAAATCAACAACAACTTTCAATTATCCGTCAATTAATTCAGCAAGAGTTTTCTTTTCAAGTATTTTCAGGGTGGCATCTCTTGTTAATGCCATCGCTTTGTTTAACCCGCAGGTTACTTCATCGCAGTCTGTACACTTTTCATAAAAATTAAGACTCACACATGGCAGTAATGCAATTGGCCCGCCTACCACCCGGATAGCCCTTGCCAGGCTTATTTTTTTAGGATTTTCTACAATATAATATCCTCCACCTTTTCCTTTTTTACTTTCTAAAATTTTAGCTTGCTTTAATTCCAGCAGTATAGTTTCGAGGAACTTGATAGGGATTTTTTTTTCTGTAGATATTTCTGAAATAAGTACCGGCCCCTGCCCGTATTTACCTGCCAGGTAGCCTAAAGCCTTTAATGCATATTGGGTTTTCTTAGATAACATTCGGTCAAGATAAGGATTAAAAAAAAATAAAAAAAATAAAACAGTAGTCTACCTTATTAATAGACTTAATACTTATATTTGCGGTCTAAAATTATAATATTATGAGTTTACACTTAGGGGATATTGCTCCCAATTTTAAAGCAACCACTTCAATTGGAGAAATTGATTTCTACGAGTATCTGGGTGATTCATGGGGCGTATTATTTTCGCATCCGGCCGATTATACACCTGTTTGTACAACAGAGCTCGGGAGAACAGCAGCGCTAAAAGATGAATTTGCAAAGCGCAACGTAAAAGTGCTGGCATTGAGTGTTGACCCGGTTGATAAACATATTAGCTGGATCAATGACATCAATGAAACACAACATTGTACGGTGGATTTCCCCATCATTGCAGATGATGATAAAAAAGTTTCTAACTTGTTCGATTTCCTTCACCCCAATGCGTCCGCTACATCAACGGTTCGTTCATTGGTAATCATTGGTCCAGATAAAGCTGTGAAATTAATCATCACTTATCCTGCAAGCACCGGACGGAATTTTGTAGAAGTATTGCGTGTAATTGATTCACTGCAGTTAACTGCCAAATACAGTGTAGCTACACCTGTAAACTGGAAAGAGGGGGAAAAAGTAATTGTTGCTACTACCATCAGTACAGAAGATGCCATTAAAAAATTCCCTAAAGGTGTAGAGGTAATTAAGCCTTATTTACGTTATACGCCACAGCCGGATATTGATTAATTTATATTGACTAAAAACAACCATGGTTCCTGGTTCTAAAAAACCTGAACCATGGTTTTGTTTTAAATATGCTTCCTCAACTGCTGCAACAGCGCTCTCATATCTTTTGGAGGTTCAGCAACAAGGTCATAGTCTTTACCCGCCGCATCCGTAAACTTTAACTGATAACTGTGCAAAGCCACCCTGTTTAATATGGGTCGTTCCTCGTCTTCCTGCTTACTTAGTTTGTATTTCTTTTTGATGTTGGAAAGCAATATCGGCTGACCATCGCCGTACAACGGATCGCAGGCAATGGGGTGTCCAATGTTTTTGGCATGTACCCTAATCTGGTGGGTGCGTCCGGTATGAATTCTGAATTTTACCAAAGAATATTTTCCCAATGCTTCTACCACTTCATAATCTGTAAGAGAAGGCTTGCCGTTTTTATTTACAATCATTAGCCCTTTTTGTACCAGGTGCTCCATGATGGGACCATCTATACTTCCGGAATGGTTGGGTAATACACCATGCACCAAACCAAGGTAATATTTCTCTACGCTGCGTTCTTCAAAGGCTTTAGAAAAATATTTGTGGGTGGCCTCATCTTTGGCGAAAAGTATAATGCCGCTGGTATCTTTATCTAAACGATGTACTGTAAAAATGTGGCCATATTTTGCAATCAACCCATCTTTCAATGAAGGTTCAGATTGTGTTCTGTCTGGAATGGACAACACACCCTGTGCTTTATTAAGCACAACAAACTCATCTGTTTCTAGTATTATTTCAGCTAATCCTTTCAAACTAAATTGGTATAAGGGTGATTATTTTTTCTCTGGCCTGTTACTTACCCTGCTATTGGCAGCAGTGGTTTTACTCTTTTTAAGCTTAGCGGCAGCATCCATTGGAGGAGCTTCTGGATACACTTTTTTTACTTTGGGCTTTAGTTCAGGCAAAGTTGTTTCCGGTTCCTTTTCCGCAGTTTTAGCAGGTAGTTTTTTATACGAAGCATTCATGTATTTCAATAACCTCAATTCTTTTTCGCTCAGGAAACGCCATTTGCCCCGCTCTACATTTTTCTTGGTGAGGTTGGCATACATTACCCTGTCAAGTCCCTTTACATCATAGCCCAACGATTCAAAAATGCGGCGTACAATACGGTTACGGCCGCTATGTATTTCAATGCCAATAATAGACTTATCCCTTGCATCTGCATAGGCCAGTGAATCTGCTTTTATCTCGCCATCTTCCAGTTGAATTCCGTCTAATATTTTATCAAAATCGGCTTTGGTAAGCGCCTTATCCAATTTTGCTTCATACACTTTGGTAATATTATAACTTGGGTGCGAAAGCTTTTGAGTAAGCTCACCATCATTGGTCATCAATAATACACCGGAGGTATTTCTATCCAATCTGCCAATAGGATAAACCCTTTCGGTTGTGGCATGTTGTATCAGGTGCAGTACCGTTTTTCTACCCTGCGGATCATCAGTTGTAGTAATATAATCTTTTGGTTTATTTACCAGGATGTACACCAGGTTTTTTGTAACAAATAACTTTTTTCCGTTACAAACAATCTCATCTTTCTCACTTACTTTAAAAGCCGGTTCAATAACAACTTTATCATTTACTTTAACCTTACCTTCTTTAATTATTTCAACGGCATCTCGCCTGCTACAAACGCCTGAATGAGCTAAAAATTTATTCAGCGGCATTTGGGCATCACTAATTGTAGCTGGCTTATTTTTAGAAGCCAATATTTCCGGAACGGTAGGGCGGTATTTGGGTGCAGGGGCAACAATTTGCTTAACATTTTCAGTTGCTGCGGCAATTGGTTCCTGCCCTTTAGCGACAGTATTTTTTTTATCTAATATTTTTTTTGGAGCTGCTCTTCTGGCAATTAATGCAGAGGCATCGGTGGCGGCTTTTAGCTGGCGCTTTTCTTCAAATCTTTTTTCAATGGCTACGGACCTTTCTTTTTTAGCCTTTCTTTTGGCTTGCTTAAAACCCTCTTTTACAGCGCTATTCTTTTTTTTGTTTACAAAACCCTGATAGAACGACTTACTCATAATGATAATAATTTACTATTGTTTCAACAGTGATAAACTGCAAATGTACATTTTTTACAG
>JBBQEA010000330.1:0-4617 GCA_038320245.1 Chitinophagales bacterium
ATAAAAGTAACCAAATCATTGGCTGATGAAGGTGTAATGGTCAACACAGTTGGCATCGGTTCTCCGGGAGGCAGCACCATTATTGATCCTGCCACAGGCGAAACAAAAAAAGATGCAACAGGAGGCGTGGTAATTACCAGGTTGAATGAAGATATATTGAAAAATGTTGCAGCCCAGGGCAACGGCTTGTACCAGCTTTTTACCAATAGCAATGAAGTTGCTGATAAGTTGGCGGGTCAGCTTAAAAGTATCGATCAGCGGCCCATTACAGAAACTGCATCTGCTGTGTATCGCTATTTTTACCAATGGTTTATTGGCGCAGCATTACTCCTGTTACTGGTGGAATTTTTTATGTCGGAAAAAACCGACAAGACTAAATTTAAAAGTTTCTTCTTTAAAAAAGATATTTTTAAAGAGCCCGCTATCAAACCTACTTTTAATAAAGCGGTAATGCTTGCCTTTTGTTGTACAATATCTGTTGCAACGCTGTTTGCCCAAAAAGAAAATACCCTCATTAAAAAAGGGAATACGGCCTATAATAACAAGCAACTTGATGTTGCCATCGAAAACTATAAAAAAGCAATTGAATTAAATCCATCCGGCAACAAAGCTAATTTTAACCTTGGCAATGCATTGTACAAAAATGGCAATACTGAAGATGCTGTAAAAGCGTATGAATCGGCTATTGCCAATAGCAGTGAGGCTATAGATAAATCAAGAGCCTGGTACAACACCGGCGTTGTACTACAAAACAAGAACAAACTACCGGAGAGTATTGATGCATACAAAAATGCATTGAAATTAAATCCGGCCGATGTAGATGCAAGAATCAATTTGCAGAATGCTATTCAAAAACAACAGCAGCAGAAAGAAAAAGAAGATGCTGATAAAAAGAAAGAGAAACCCCGACAACAAAAACAAGATAAAGAACAACCAAAACCTCAGCCAAATAAAATGACAAAGAAGGAGGCTGAAGAAAAATTAAAAGCATTGATGCAACAGGAAAAAAACCTCCAGGATAAATTAAGGAAAGTAGATGCTGCATCTCCGGAAAAGCCTGAGAAAGACTGGTAAAATTAGTTTCTGGCCTAGCTATTTTGTTACAAATGAAGGCTGGTTATGGCCTTGAATAAAAAGTGCCAGTTATTTTCCGGATCAGCTGTTAAGGTATTGGGCCATTGAGTTAGTAAAGAAAAAACATCTAAACGCCTAAGCGGCAAAACAAAATAACCAGCAGATGCCCCCAAACTTCTTAATGCAGCCCTGTAAAATAACAAGCAACAATCTACCTGCATTATTGTTAATTTTACCAATCAACGTTCATTAAAAAAGTAACACCTAAATATATTGTACAATGCAGTATTGCGAAAGCCTCACTGAATATAAACGCCTCAAAACAAGAGAAGTAAAAATCGGTAATCTGCTGCTTGGTGGTAACAATCCCATCCGTGTGCAAACGATGACAACCACCGATACAATGGATACTGCTGCAACCGTTGCGCAAACCATTCGCTGTATTGAAGCCGGTGCCGAACTTGTACGCATTACCGCCCCCTCTAAAAAAGAAGCCGAGAATTTACAAAACATAAAAGACGAATTACACAAACAAGGCTATACTGTGCCGCTCGTGGCAGATATTCACTTTACGCCGAACGCCGCAGAAATAGCCGCAAGAATTGTAGAAAAAGTAAGGGTAAATCCGGGCAATTATGTAGATAAGAAAAAATTTGAGCAAATAGACTACACAGATGCAGAATACGTAGAAGAAATTGAAAGAATAAGGGAACGTTTTTCGCCATTGGTTTTAATATGCAAAGAACATGGAACTGCTATGCGGATTGGCACCAATCATGGCAGTTTAAGTGATCGTATTATGAGCCGCTATGGTGATACAGCTATTGGAATGGTGGAGAGTGCGATGGAGTTTTTAAGAATAGCCCGCAGTTTGGATTACCACCAAATAATACTCAGCATGAAAAGCAGTAACCCGCAAGTGATGGTGCAGGCTTATCGCCTGTTGGTTAAAACCATGCTGGAAGAATTTGGTGAATGTTATCCCCTGCACTTAGGCGTTACAGAAGCAGGCGATGGAGAAGACGGAAGAATTAAATCTGCCATTGGCATCGGTACGTTGTTAGAAGATGGCATTGGAGATACCATCAGGGTTTCGCTTACTGAAGATCCTGAATTGGAGATACCGGTTTGCAAGGATATTGTGAAACGTTATGGAGACGACCGGCGACCGACGACCGACGACCGACAACCGACGACTGACCACCGAGGACCGACGACTGACGACCGAGGACCGACTACCGACGACCGACTAACAATTGCTAATGAGAATGAGAAACTTTTTTATTCGCCATTTGAATACAAAAGACGACAAACTATTGAAGTTTCAAATATGGGAAAAAAGCATGTACCGGTAGTGGTTGCAGATTTTATGCTTGCTGAAACCATCTCCCACACTGATTTACAGGCTATCGGGTACACTTACAATGAGCTAACCGACAAATGGAATATTGCAGATGCAGCAGCTGACTATATTTATACTGCCGGCAAACAAATTGATTTTGCGTTACCCGGTACACTTAAAATAATTTGTGATTATGGCGCATGGTTAACAACCATTGATGAGGAGAAATATTTTCCACTTTATCAGGCAGACGAGTTTATTGGTGCTGATAAAAAATCAAAGCTGATAAATTTTATTGTTATCGATACCGCAAAAAATCAGCAACCATTAGTAGAAAAAATTAAAGAAGATTCAACTGTTGTATTGTGCTTAACTTCTTCAGCCAGCAATAGTATGCAATCGGTAAGAGCATTTATAAATGGATTGATGCAGCAACAAATTCAAACGCCTGTTTTGCTTGCAGTGGAAAGCCATCAAAGTTCCATTGATGAGCAGCTTATCCATTTCGCTACGGAAAGTGGTGCCTTATTTTTAGATGGCATGGGCGATGGCATCTGGCTGATGAACGATCCTTCAAAACTGGTAAACCAACAAGTAACCGGAAGAACGTATTTACAAACCAACAGCAATCACCAGTTTATCAATAACACTTCTTTTTCCATCTTGCAGGCAGTACGCACCAGAATTTCAAAAACAGAATATATCAGTTGCCCAAGTTGTGGCCGCACTTTATTTGACCTTCAGGAAACCACGGCAAAAATCCGTGCTGTTACCAATCATTTAAAAGGCGTTAAAATTGCCATCATGGGTTGCATTGTAAATGGTCCGGGCGAAATGGCCGATGCAGATTTTGGTTACGTTGGCAGCGGAGTTGGCAAGATAACCTTGTACAGAGGCAAAGAAGTGGTTAAAAGAAATGTTGATAGTGTAATTGCAGTAGATGAACTTATCAATTTATTAAAGGAGAGTGATGCCTGGATAGAAAGTGACAGCTAATTATATTTACATACATAAGCTGGCGCCATAAATTTCAACAGGATGATTGGGATTATTTAAATATTTTTATAGGATTAGGCATTTTGTTCGAAAACGAAGGCTGGTTGCGGCCTTGAATAAAAAGTGCTAGAAATTTTCCACATCAGCCGTTAAGAAATCAAGGTTGTTTGAGCCGGCACAATCTGTAAATTATTGAACTCTTACGGCGAGTTCCTTGATTTTAGGCTGATGTGGAAAATTTCAGCCTTTTTATTCACAGCCTTGATCTTTTTTGTTACTTTTTTGCATCAAGGCAAAAAAGTAAATAGGGACGACCAAGTCGGGCTAAGCTTTTGCAGTCTAAGGTTATCATTCAATAATTTTATTTTTCACTCAATAAGGGGATAAATTTCCTAATGCGAAAATCAACCTGGCCAATTATTTTTTTAGTAGTGCTTGCCACCCATTTACTTGGCATTCAGCAACAGTATAGCATGGTGGTAGCTTGCACAAAACCTTTGTTGCTATTGAGCCTAATAGCATGGTTTATAAAAAGCACCCCTCACATTACTGGGAACTTAAAGCCTATTGTACTGGCAGCATTATTTTTATCATTGGCCGGAGATGTTTGGTTGATTTTTGACAAAGTCAATCCATCTTTTTTTATTTTCGGGCTTATTTGTTTTTTAGCAGCGCATGTTTTTTACATCCTTGCTTTTAACCGGCTACGCATCAACAATGCAGTTGCCGTTAAATGGTGGCTCGCCATTTTTGTTGCAGCATTTTACTTTTCCCTAATGTACATACTGTTTGCTCATTTAGGGGATATGAAAATACCTGTGCTGATATATGGCGCAGTAATAAGCATAATGTTGTTTATCGCAATGCATTTTTTCTTTATAAAAAAACCAGGATCTACGCTTATTGTTGTGGGAGCTTTGCTGTTCATCACATCAGATTCATTACTGGCCATAAATAAATTTTACAACAGTTTTACAAATGCAGGTATGTACATTATGCTTACTTATGCATTTGCACAGTATTATATTGTTATGGGTATAATTCAATACCTGGATACAGAAAATAAAACAATTACTTAGTGTTTTTGCAGGTTGCATTTTTCCTTACTTCCGATTTTTCAACAATAATCGAAAAGAGAAATGCCAAAACGGCTTACAATTTATTTACCTAATTTAATATCCGCTTAAAGCGGCACATTATTATGC
>JBBQEA010000331.1:0-4601 GCA_038320245.1 Chitinophagales bacterium
AGTTACCATGTAAGCCCCTTGCCAACCAGCAGCTTTCAATTGCTGGGGTACAAGCGCCAGGCCACCATATACCTGTACCGATAGTAAGTCCAGCTCTGGACAACGCGCTTTTATATAATCAATCTCTCTTTTATTTATACCGGCCAGCATGGTAGTAACAGGATGATTGGGATCTTCCTGGTGAATCATGTGGGCTATATCATTTACTGCATCCCAAACTTTTGGGTTATTGTAATTAAGGTTAAGCTCGTTTCCGATACCCCATATTAGCAGGGCCGGGTAGTTTTTATATGCCCTTACTTCCTGCCGCAGCTTTTCTAATTGTTCTTTTACTTTGGCCGTGTCGTCATAATTAAACCCGTGGCGTTCTCTTGCTACATTTAACCCCATGGTTACGGTTAACCCAAGTTGCTGAGCATTGTTTAAAACCTGGGCACCATTCCTGCTATCCCAGGTGCGTATGGAATTACCCCCATATTTTGCCAGCCTGTCTGAATAACTGGTACCACCCGCACCTTTAATAAAATAGAGTTGTCCTCCACGGTATAATTTGTAACTGTTGTCAACTTTTCTTACTTCTACTGTAACAGGCTTGTTTTGTTGGGCTCCGGCCTGGTTTAACAATCCCTGGCACGTCATTGCTAAAAGTGAAAGTGCCATTATCTTTTTACTAAAATTCATAGGAAAGCATTTGTAGCGTATGTGATGGGTACGTTTCTTTAGTGCAATGTGAGCGATTGTTATTTACAATTAAGTTGTCAGCGTTTTTATGGCATCTACCGGATTTTCAACTTCAATAATCAGTTGTTTATAGTCTTCGTCTTGCAAGTCTACAATAATGCAGTTCTCAATGTTTGATACATCCCAAAAGATTTTATTACCATCTTTATAAAATGTACCTGCTGTAATGATTGATGAAATGGAAGTTCCTGGTGCTCTCCAACCGTGCCAGCCTTTAATATCATCTAAATCCTGGTGTGCATTTATTACATTATCAAATGGAATTGTCAACTGACTTTTAAAAGCCCAAAGTTTGTGCATCCCATTTACCTTAAATACAAAACCGTCTTCTTGCTTGCTAATTGTTATCATGTTTTTTGTTGTTTTATGAAGTTGAATAATATGCAACGAATGATATTGAAAAAGCTATAACACCTGCACAACCTCCAATCGAACTGAACAGTTATTTGCATCAGCTCCATTATTGCCTGAAGTACTCTACCCGGAGATGTCAGAAGCTTTGACTTTTTTTATTATGTCGTTTTCAGACAGAACGAGTAAAAAGTATCCCACTACTTAATGAACCGCTGTATACGCGACCCGTACGAACAGTGGTGTGAGAGGCGCACCTTATCGCTTACAAGCGGTGAGGCCGTCTACTCGATTGGACGCAGTTATTCTTTTCATTTATTCGAAAATGAAGAGTCTATTTTATTTCTTAAGTATTCGATGTCAAATAAGGAGAGTTCACGGCGTTGTTTGAAATGGGCAATTTTTGCTTCAATTGCTGAAGCTGTCAATTGTGGTTTTTCTCCTTTCTCAAAAGCGCCTACAATAATTTCTAAAGATTTTACAAATTCCCAGATTTGTTCATATTCATTTCTTAATTTACCTAGTCCTTCGAACACTTCACTATAAAGAATTTTGGAGTCATTCGATTTAGCCATTTTATTTAAAAAAGTTTCTGAAACTTCAATATTATTACTTAGTGTATTCTTAAGAATTTGAGCATTTACAAGTGCTTCACCAACTCTTTTTGCTTGTTCTAATTTTCGTTGATTCCTATTAAAATAAAATGTCTCTAGTCGGCTCCATATACTTATAACAAGAGCAAGTAATGCAAATGCGAAACTCCAATCTGTATTGCTCATTTGGAAAATTGTTCTTAAAATATTATAACTTACCGTTTGAGCCAGCCACCTAATTTTACCCAACGTTTTGCATTGCGAAGGGTAGAGAATTCATTGCTTGTCTGCCCGGTACAAATGCACAATTGAAAATATATAGTTGAAGTTAACAACTAAAAGACAAATTGAAACTCGTCTGCCGGAACCGTTGCTGATAGCGGACTTCTGCCGATTGCTTCAACGTCTAGCCCTGCTTGCAGCAATACTTTTGTTCTGCGTTTGTGCTTCTTCTTCGAAAATTGGAAACCCTGCAAAGTAAAGTTCTTCTAATTCTTGCTCTGTAAATTTATGCTTAATGTGTTTCATCTGTTTTGAACTTTTCCTTTTGTTTTTTACCCAATGATGTAAAGCAATAGGTTCATTGTTTGTTAAGGTAATTGGAAACCACTTTCCCTCACTTTTTCGATATGCTTTCCATTCATCAGTTCTGTCAACTGTCCCCGTATGCATTCTACCCCAATATGGTTTTTCGTTAAAATGATATTCCCAAGCTAATTCTATATCTTCTATTGTTTTATCGTCAAGTTTGTCTTTTTTCTTTATGTGTTTATAAAACCTTGGTCTCCAAAGTACTTTATTTGGATTTTCTGCTTTGTAAAGATCCTCTATTAATCTACCAATTACATACTCAACTGACTTGCTAGTATTTGAATAATCAAAGCCCGTTGCTTCAATTCGTTTTCTAACATCGAGCTTTTTATCTTTTTTATTTGCTTGGTCAATTCCAATTAGCCACGTTCCTAGTTTTGTATCCTTATATCTATAGGAATGAGTAAGAATAATTCTTTCATTATTAGCTATTGCATCTTTTAATATTTGAAGCCAACTTTTAATGGTTTCTTCTTCATTTAGCTTATGCCCATCTTCAAAATAAAATCCTATTGACTCTAATTTATCGATATGCTCTCTTGGCATTTTTATTTCAGGGTGATTGTATAGTTGTTTTTGCTTTATGTACCAAGTATGTAAAATATGGTCAGCATACTTTAATTTTACAGTTGAGGTCTTATACTTTTCAATATATGCTTTCATGCGCTCAAACATATAATCCCACTTTTGTAGATAGGTTTCCGTAATTGCTAAACTGTCATATTTGTATTTTTTTCTGGGTTTATCGTCTGTAATTTCAAGGTTGCCTAAATCACCAATTTCAGGTAATTTGATTTTTCTTTTTACCTTTCCGTCTGGATTGAGACTATAATTTACTTGGTATTCAAACTCTTCTGTTGGTATTAGACCGTCAGCAAAGAGTTTATCAATATGCTCTTGGGTTACATACTCAAGGTTGGGGTCAGAAAAGTCAAGTAAAGGCGCAAAAAAGTCTTTAAGCTGGTTAAGTACTTTTATCCCGGCGCTGTCTTGATTGCTAAAGTCAAGTAAAAGGGAACTCTCTACGTTAAAAAATAAACCTGTTTTTGTCAAATTGGATGATCCAATAATAATTCTATTTTTTGTTCCTTCGAAAAGGTAAACTTTTGGATGGTAAAGGATACTTTCAGTATTGTATATGTAAGTGGATACTCCGAGTTCAAGCAAAAGTTCTAATGCCTCTTTCGAAGTGATAAATTCATTCCTTCCTACATAAAATGTAATCTTTCTTTTTTCAGAAATAGCTTTTTTAATAAAAGGCTTTAATTCTAAAATGCCGGGTCTGCGAATGAATGCGACAAAAACTGTTATGTCAGTAAATATTTCATTCTTTATTGACGTGCAAATGTAGTTACCACAAGTTTCATTGTCGTCTTCATACAATCCGTGTCCAATAAATTCTGCAATCATGTGTTAATTAGTAGGGTGGTCAAATAGCATAACGCACAACTCTCAAATTTACAAATCCTTTAAAACTAGCATTTAATATAATGGTTGATTTTCAACTCTTAGCACCAACAATTCGAAATGCGCAATTTCATTATTTCATACTGTCACCCCTTCTGAATTTTACCACCTATATCAAAAAAACAGGCTGTTTCCTATCTCCTCTCTCTTCTCTCTACTATCGACTATCGATTACCGACTACATACTACCTCCTCTCCCTATACGCCTTAAACTCCGAGCCTTCCTTCCACTTTGGCCATTTATCTTCAAACGCCAAACGTTTACCAACCCTGTAAATAAGTCTGAGATCATGCACCGCACCCTCCATAGTCCATGTGGCTGCATCATATTCGTCGGAAGGCTGGTGATAGTTTTTAGCTGTGTATTCATCTTTAATTTTCTGGCCAAATTCTTTTCCTTTTCCAACCACATCATTGCCATCTTTAATATACAAGGCGGGTATACCCACTTTAGCAAAATTGAAATGGTCGGAGCGATAATAATAACCTGCTTCGGGGTGGGTGTCGAACGAAATGTAACCTCCTTCTTTATCCACTTCGTCTTTTAAATAATCCTCCAGGTCTGACTGCCCCTGGCCTATCATTACAATATCTTTTGAGGCAGCAAAACGATTGAGGCCATCTATGTTAATATTGGCAACTGTTTTTGCAGCAGGATACACCGGATTTTGTGCATAGTATTGCGAGCCTAACAAACCTTGCTCTTCACTCGTAACCGATAAAATAATGATGGTTCTTTCGGGTGGGGTTTTCATGCTTTTAAAAGCACGGCCCAACTCTACCAAACCGGCTGTTCCGGTGGCGTTGTCCAATGCACCGTTGTAGATGGAATCTCCTGTTGCATCTGGTTTGCCAATA
>JBBQEA010000332.1:0-4590 GCA_038320245.1 Chitinophagales bacterium
TTGTAAGGGTTGTAAAAGGCTATTGCATCATTAAAAACAGGTTTGGCAAAATTGGATTGATACCAGAGGGTATGAGTGCAACCAAAGCATTGAAGAACCAGACTTTTGTAGCCATGCATGTACAGGTAAAAAACAAAACCATGCAAATGGCCAATGATTTTTTTAAGAAAAACGGTTACCGGGCACCTTACTGGCAGTTGGTGAAATTTGCAGAAAAGGCAGTAAATGAATAATAGTTAGTCCCCGCTTTTTAATTGGGATGATAAACCCTTTCTGCTTTTTTATAAACCGTTGCCTTATCCAGCGTCATAGTTTTGGTTTGTTGCTTTAAATACATTTCCACCTGGTCGTCAAAATGTTTATTGCCAGGCTTGGCGCTGGCGCCGTACATGTTGATGCTTTCAATTTTAGGCAGGCCTTGTTTTTGAAAACGTACAAACATTATCAGCCCGTCTCCTCCAATTGATTTTAATTTTCCATTGGCCATAGGTTCTGTCCATTGTGGCGATAGTAAATCGGGGAAGCCACCCAGCGGCCATTCTTTATTGCCACGTACTAATTTTTGAATATCGCCGAGTTTTAAGTCAGTAGTTCCAAAATTGGTTTGCATATAATTTTGAACGTAGGTAAATGTTTCTATCGCCTCGGCTTTTGTAATTGCCCTGGGCGCCTGCCCCTGCAATTGTTTTTTAAGGTGTTCGTAAATCAAAACGAAGATAGCGGCACCTTTACTGTCGGCATCGCCATGCTTATCCCAATTTTTAAAAGTAGTAATCACTGATGCCATCGCAGGGTATTCCGTCTCATTCAATAAATACAGCAAATCAAGATTGTATGGGTATTGCAGCACCGGGGGCAGTTGCCTGTCAAATTTTATCTGTTTAAATTTTTCATAACTCAGTTTTTCATTTTGTGGAAATAACTCGAGAAAACGGACACTGCGGTTAAGATGGTATTCTTCCCAACCATCGGTTTTTGCAAAAGAAGATGCTTTTAAATTATCTGCAGCAGCTGTTGCTAAAAAAGAAGAATGATTGGTGTTGAATAAAAACCCGCTTTTAGGATTGATATATTGCGGTAATTCTTTTTCGGGGCGGAAGGATGTCCATAAAGTTTTTGAGGTATTACCGGGCAACGTTTTTTTCCAGTTGTAACTTTCCGAAGCATCTCTGATGGGCATCAAAGCATTGTTTACATAAAAAATAGTGTCATACCGGTCTGCATACATAATATTAAACATGCTTAGTTCCTGCCGGTTAAGTGCGGCATAAAACTCCGTAAAGTTTTTTGCCTTGTCCATCTGGTACCATTGGTCAAGCACTCCAATTTTCATATTGGCGCCAAGGCGCATAGAGAAGAAACCCTGTTCATTTTTCATAGTAGCACCGTACATGCTCCAGTAAATTTTTCTTTTTACGTTGATTGGAATGCCTTTTATTTTAAGCTTGATTGTTTTTACTTCCAGGTTGAGCCACTGCCCGTCGAATTTATATTGCAGCGCATTATCAGGGTTCATTTCTAATTGAAATTCATCCAGTCGGTCGCAGTAATTTACCGTATGTGCCCAGCCCAGGTTTTCATTTACGCCATGTAAAATGCAGGGGCCGCCTGCCAGTAAACCTCCGGTAATATTTAGCCCTTCTTCGCTGCAGAGATGTGCCTCGTAAAAGGACTGTGGGCCTGTGTTTGGCTGGTGTGCATTTATTAAAAGAAAGGCTTCGCCGGTAGTGGTTTTTGATGCACTGATGGCAGATGAGTTACTGCCTTTTTTATTCAGTTCGGGAGCCTCCCATTCTTTGTTATTAAATATTCTGATAAGTGCCTGATCGGCTCCATTAAAAATGGTTAAGGCAAATACCGAGGAAGAAACATATTCTTTTGCAGTAACCGGAAAAATGCCTTTATGCAATACTTCTTCCGGATGCTCTTTTGCATAATTATTTAGCCCTTGCAAATACCCATCTATCAGTTTTAAAAAAGCAGGGGTAAGGGTGTTCCATTTTTCTTCGGTTATTTCCCGGCAACGAAAAAGTGCAAAGGCATAATCACCTGCAGCACCTTTTTTTCCTTGTACACTTGCCATCAGGTTTTTTGCAGGCAGAATAACTTCCTGCATGCTTTTAAAATCATCTTCTGCTTCGGCCCAGGCAAGGCCATAAGCCACTTCGGCATCTGTTTTGGCAAATATGTGTGGCACGCCAAAAGAATCCCTTACAATATCTATGTTAGCAGGATTGATTGAGGTTTGGGAGAAGCCGGTGAATAAAAGCAATAGATAAAAAGAAAGAAATGAAATTCTTAGCATTTGAGTTGATTGTGTTTTGGTAGAAACTTGTTGTTATTTGCTCAATAAAGATATGATGTAAAAGAGTGCCTTTAGGTTTGCATTGAGTTCTTTGATTAAAAGAAAGCTATTATTACTATTACTTTCTTTTTTGCTACTTTTTTCTTTAGTATGCACGTTAATATGTGGATAAATCAACTAACCGGCAGCGGCACATTAACAGAGTGCCAGGTTAATAACCTAAGCGTCGATTTAATCCGCTGCCGATTTTTACTGAAGCACTTTAAATAGAAATTTGGGTAAGACCCATTATCAAGGCTTTAGCTACTTCAGTAAATTAGTTAATTGCTTTTTTTAACGTCTAAATTAAAAAGAATGCAAGAGCAATTTACGTTTTTTGTAGGAACAGATGTATCCAAATTAACATTGGATATGAGTATTACCAGTAAAGGGATAGAGCTGCACAGCAGTTCCATTGCCAATACAAAGAAAGGAGTAGCTAGTTGGTTTAAAGCCATGAGCAAGCAGCATGGAATAAGTGTAAGCAACACGTTATTTTGTATGGAGTTTACAGGTATTTACAACCACCACATTGTGGAATATCTGGACGGCAAAGAAGCCAGCATGTGGATAATGCCCGGCGCACAGCTAAAACATGGCAAAGGCATGGACAGAGGCAAGAGTGATAAAGCAGATGCAAAGAAAATAGCGCTGTATGGGTTTACGCATCCGCATGAAGTAAGGCTATGGAAAAAGCCAAGGCTTGTTTTAAAGCAACTGAGGGCATTAATCAATAACCGTGAAAGCCTGGTACAAACAAGGCATCAGTATGAAAGAAGGCTAAAGGAAAGTAAAGGATTGGTTGATAAAAAGGAACTGGCGATTACAAAAAAATATTGCCAGCCCATGCTAAACCTCGTAGCCAAACAAATAAAATCAATAGACAAAGCGATTGTAGAATTGGTTGAAAGTGACGAAAAGCTAAGTGAGATTAATGGGTACGTGCAAAGTGTAGATGGTGTAGGCATCGTAACAGCAGTAGAGATAATAGTAACGACAAATGAATTTGAAAACTATGCTGATGCAAAAAAACTGGCTTGCCATTGCGGCGTGGTACCATTTAAAAAAGAATCAGGCACCAGTATAAAAGGCAAAGCAGGTGTATCGCATAAAGCAAACAAAAAGATGAAACGGCTTTTACATCTTGCAGCTTTGGCAGCAATAAAAGTAAAAGGGGAGTTCAAACAATACTATGAAAGAAAAAAAGCAGAAGGCAAACATGTAATGAGTGTGCTTAATGCAATCAGGAACAAATTGGTGCTAAGGATTTTTGCCTGTGTAAAAAACAAGCGATACTATGAAAAAGATTATCAATACAGTTTGGTAAAACCATAGAAATCGACGCCTACGCAGCCCAATAAAGATTTAACAGCCGGGCCCAAAAAATAATTTGCACAAATCAAAACCAATAGTTTACTTTGTATCTCAAAGTGCTTTTAATATGGATACACCACATCAACCTTTGGAAGACCTGCAACACATTAAAAAGATGATGGAACGCAGCAGCCGGTTTATTAGTCTGAGCGGATTGAGCGGCATTGCTGCCGGCATCTGCGCATTGGCCGGAGCCTGGTTTGCCAGCCAAAAAATTCATTGCTGGGTAAATGGCGATTGCCAGTTGAGCCTGCTGATAACATCAAACGGCTTTGAATTAATCAATGATCTTTTCTGGATTGCAACCATCACTTTTATAGCTGCATTTGTGTCAGCTTTTATTTTTACTTATTTACGAAGCAAGAAGAATGGAACGCCTATGTGGGGTACAACAACCGTTCGTTTGTTTTGGAACATGGTGATACCGATTACTGTTGGCGGTATTTTTTTAATTAGAATGATGCAGATGGGAGAGTACCAGTTGGTGGCGCCGGGCTGTTTAATTTTTTACGGACTTGCATTGGTGAATGCCAGCAAATATACTTTGGGCGAAGTACGTTATTTGGGTTACGGACAAATTGTACTGGGACTTTTTAATTTGTGGTGGATTGGATATGGATTGCAGTTTTGGGCAATGGGCTTCGGCATTCTGCATATTATTTATGGCGCAATGATGTGGTGGAAATACGAACGGAAATAAAAATAATTGCCTGATGAAAAATCCGATAGAAAATCTGAATAAAATTTTTGACAGCCGAATACGCCTGGGCATTATGAGTGCCCTGATGGTGAACGACGAAGTGAGTTTTAATGAGTTGAAGGAGCTGCTGGATATAACCGATGGTAACCTGGCGAGTCACCTGAAAACACTG
>JBBQEA010000333.1:0-4579 GCA_038320245.1 Chitinophagales bacterium
AAATTATGTTTTATGCAGGTCTTAAAAAAAGTTGTGATAATTAAATGAAGTTAATGGCGGGCGAATGAATAAAAATAACCGGTAATTTCTTATTTTTGGGGATATGTCAGTACATAAGGCAGCCAATATCTCAGTAGAGAATCATATTATTTCCTCGTCGTTACTGGATCGTGATGTTATCATAGATTTTTATTTTCCTCCTGAATATTCCGATACTTCTAATCTGAGTCTTTTGCTTGTTAATGACGGACAGGATCTTGTAACCATGAAGTTTGAAGATATACTTGATGAATTGTACGAATCAAAATTGATCAGCAATCTTTTTTGCATCGGTATCCATTGCTCGAAAGACCGTAAAAATGAATACGGAACTGCCAACCATCTTGATTACAAAGGGCGTGGTGCTAAAGCCGCATTATATGAACAGTTTATACTGGAAGAGTTGATGCCCTTTATCCGCAATAAATTGTTTATTTATTCTTTTAAAGAAAAGTGTTTTGCGGGTTTTTCGTTGGGAGGTTTAAATGCGTTGGACATGGTATGGAATCATCCCCTGGAGTTCAGCAAGGTGGGGGTTTTCAGCGGATCGTTGTGGTGGCGTGATAAAGACCAGGAGGATGTAGATTTTGATGAAAATGAGCATCGTATTATGCACAGGCAGGTAAGGGAAGATGCAAATATGTACCCCTGGCTTAAATTTTTCTTTGAAGTGGGTACCCAGGATGAAACGGCAGACCGTAACAATAACGGCGTAATAGATTCAATTGATGATACACTGGGTTTTATAGATATACTGGTTGATAAAGGATATAACAGAAATGATAGTATTGAATTTGTGGAAATGAAAGATGGTCATCATGATGTGCCAACCTGGGCCGAAGCATTTCCTTATTTTTTAAAATGGGGGTGGGGTTAATTTCTAAAAAGAAAATATGTTATAAAAAATGCCCTGAATATATTTTCAGGGCATTTTTTTATTAAGCTTGTACTTTGTTAAAAGATATAACGAATCCCTACCTGAGCCTGCCAAACATCTGCAATAGATGTGCCTTTTCTATAGGTTTCGTAATTTAAACTACCATTTACGGTATTCATTTTATAAAATGGAAGCCCAGTTGCATCAACCCTTGAAAGAGCCAGGGGAGAAGTTGTATTGGTTACATGAGCTACACCCCATCTGTTATTGATCATGTTTCCTATGTTGAAGATGTCTCCTCTAAATTGAATAGTATGCCTGTTTTTACCAAAGTTGTGAAACAATTCTACCAAAACAGATAGATCAAATCTTGTAAGCATTGGCTGCAATACTCCATTTCTTTGAACAACTTCGCCTCTGTGGCTTTTTAAATAACCGTTGTTTTGTATGTATGATTCAAAAGCATCTTTTTGCTGTTGAACTGTAAAAGGTGCGGTACCTGTAATTGGATCAAAATTCATTTCAGACTGATCTTTTGGTACATACAATAAATCATTACCACTTATTCCATCACCATTCATATCGTTTGAATAACCATAAGAAAATCTACCCAGATTTTGCGACTGGGCATATAATGAAATTTGAACAGCTGCCAGTTTGGCTATTTCCTTTCTATAGGTAATGTTACCAATTATACGATGTGTAATATCATTATCACTAAAAGAGTAAGATGGCAAGTTGTTACCATTAACTGTTCTGGTAGACGTAAAACTGCTGAAAGCAATTGTACTTGCACTTGAATTGTCTTTAGTACGTCCGAAATTGTATGCAACCATCCAGCTAAGTCCTTTTTGCAATGGCTTTTCTAATTTAATAGTAACGCTTGTATTAGCACCATAAGGGCGGCTTGACAATACAGTGGCATCATTTACGTTAGGATTTATTCTCACTGCGGCTGAACTGCCTGCAAATCTGGGACGTTTATCGGGCCCGGCAAATGTTGTTGTTGAAACCTTTTGGTTTGCATTGTAATAGAAAATATTGCTGATACTCTGTGTAAATAAGAACTCGGCAGAGGCAACCATACCCCATGGCAGTTTTTGATCAATTGCTAAGTTTGTTCTGAATACCTGTGGAAAACGAAATTTCTTTTCAATAGGTGCAATATTATAGCTTGGTGCCGGTGTACCAGGGTTTGGCGTTGGAGCATTACGTAGAATATCAGTGCTGAAGGGATAAATCAGCGTGTTATCCTGGCTAATTTGCCCAGCCTGCATACCATTATTTCCAACTGCATTACTTATAAATACGAACGCAGGGCGGCCACTAAACAAACCTAAACCACCACGTATTTGTGTTTTCCTATCTCCTTTAACATCTAAATTAAAGCCAAATCTCGGGTTAACCATTAATTTTGCAGATGGAAGCTGGGAGGTACTTAATTTAGTAGGGGCACCGGTTTCATCAATATAATTGTAACCAGCTGCCTGTGGATTTTCTACTCCATTGGATGTGAAAAAAGGTACATCAAAACGAACGCCTAATGTAATGTTCAGATTATCTTCAATCTGCCAGTCATCCTGAACATAGGCACCTATATTTTTTGCTTTTGTTACTGCATTCCATAATTGGTTGCCAGCTAAATTACTAAACCCTAAAATGTATCTTCTTAACTGAACGGGATTAGTAGTCATATTTGGATTTGCCAGGAATGCGTTGGCCGAGGTATAAAAGTCGGCAAGGCTTTTAAAAATATATTGTCCCTGAATTTGAGGTGTAAACTGGTTGAAGAATTTAAAGGATTCAAAATTGGCACCCGCCGAAATGGTGTGTTTGCCATTATAATAAGTAAAATTATCAGATGCCTGCCAGGTATCTGTAAATAATTTATTGTTAGGGGTAAATGGCTCTGCACCAAAAGAAATATAGTTCCTGTCTGCTGTAGTACCATCTAAAATATCAACTAATGGAAAAAGAATCCCTCCTTTAACTGCCCTGTAATCCCTGTTTGCAGTCCAACCAAAAATTAGTTCGTTAGAAACTTTGTTGCTGATACGGGTATTCAATTGCCCTATCAGTGAATAAATATCATTGTTGATTTCGTAGTTATTGTTAGAGAAATTCATGGTATTCAAATTACTTTGCCTTGAACCTCCCAAAACACCCGACGAACTTGCACCAATATCCTTGAATGACCTCAAAGAATTGAAACGTACGCTGAATTTATTTTTCCTGTTTATATTCCAGTCAATCTTTGCTAAAATTTTATAACTCTTTGTAATAAAATTATAGCCTTCGTATTTACCGGGATCATAACCGAAATTGGTGTTTAAGTAAGAAGCCAGTCCATCTAAATCTGCTTTTTTAACTCTTGAAACATTGGATTGCCCTGTATTTGTTCCATTATCCGAAATAAATGCAGTACCCGGATCGCTTCTTTTTTCATTTTCATAGTTTATAAAAAAGAACAGTTTATTTTTAATAATCGGGCCACCTATACTTCCTCCAAACTGCTTTACATCAAAATCTGAAATAGTAACAGGAGTTTTACCATCCGATCCCGCTTTGGTGCCAACAAAATGCTGATTACGTTTATTATAAAAACCAGAACCATGAAAAGTATTGGTACCACTACGGGTAACAGCATTAATGCTTGCACCGGTAAAACCAGCATCTTTAACACTATAGGGAGCAACATTTACCTGTATCTCCTCTATAGCATCTATTGAAATTGGTGATGCACTTGTTTGACTGCCAGGTAAAGCCTGTAAACCAAATGAATTGTTGAATATAGAACCATCAACAGTAAGATTTATAAAGCGATTATCCTGTCCTGCAAATGAAGTTCCATTTGCCTGTGGTGTTAATTTGGTGAGATCTGTTATACTTCTGGAAAGAGTTGGTAACGCTGCAATTAACCTTCTGTTTATATTGGTCGAAGTCCCTTTTCTATCTTTAGAAATAAGTGAGCCTTTTCTTGCAGCCCCTGCTACTACCACTTCTTTAAGGTTAGTATTACCATCATTTAATACTACATTTATTTTTGAAGCTTCGCCTAATTGCACGTAAACATCAGTAATCTCTTCAGATTTGAAACCTACAAAGCTTATAGTTACTTTGTAAGGGCCGCCAACACGTAAGCTGGGTACATTAAAAATGCCGTTTTTACCGGAAATAGATCGATACACCGAACCCGAAGGGACATGCAGTACTTCAATGGTAGCGCCGATTAATTCGGTTTTCTTTGCATCCTTTACGGTTCCATTGATGCTGCCGGTTGTTACCTGCGCACTTACAGTAAATTGAAATGCCAATGCAGATAATAAAAGGAATAGATTTTTTTTCATTCTCATAATAGTTTGTTTTACGCAGGCAAAGAAACTAAATAAAAGCCGAAATCTGTTAAACTTTATTAACAAATTATAAGGAATTGCCAAGTTGTGTTTTATATACATGAAGGCAATAAAACAGTTAACCAAAAAATAATCCTTTATTTGGCTGCAAAGCCGCTTAAAGCAACTGTGCAGCACGAATTCCGGTTATGAAAATAATATGTTTTTTTATACTTTGGAACCGGGTATTTTTTTTGCAACAAACTGATATATTGAAAAAGAAAAATGTTGGATAATAATATACAGCCAAATATAGTCTGTTCAGGCGCAG
>JBBQEA010000334.1:0-4524 GCA_038320245.1 Chitinophagales bacterium
AATCTGGTACCAAACCATTGCCAGGCCAAAATGATTGGATGCATGTGAAGAAGGAAATGAATACTTACCAGCACAATCGGTTAAAATATAAATATGGTTCTGTAACGAAACATCATAACAGGGCCTCAGCCTGCCAACCAAAGGTTTTATTATAGAAGCGCTTGTAAAATCGGTAATTGCAAATGTGGCTAAACTGGCAATTACAAAAGGCAGTAATATGCTGGAATCGGTTCTATAAATTTTGAAAAGCAATATAACATAAAGCGGTACCCAGGTATACTGATTACGCATCAACAACATAAACCCGTCTAACCAGGATTTGTGCATGGAACTATTGATGAAACTAAAGGCATCTTTATCGATTTCAATAAGCCATTTAATAAGATGATCCCACATAATTATAGATAAATAAGCTATTTAATAGCCAGCCAGTTTTTAATTTAAAGGCAACAAAGTAACTAATATAGTTAAATAAAAAACACGGCCTATGTCACTAAATTGAAAACTTACATACGTAGTCGATGAAAAAAAGGGAAAGCTTAGTATTATACCGATTATATGCCTGCTATAATAAAAAAATTGCAAGCTTTACTGATGATTAATTTGGTACCAAAGCATTACCAAAGAACAGTTCATCCACATGCTTTTAAAGAAGCAACAACTCGCTTGTACTTTGTTCCGATAGATATCAAAGACCAGCTGTTAAGAACTTTTGCCGTCGACAGAATGTATGAAATTGATAGTAGTAACACGAGTTTTAAAGTCAATTACAATACAAATATTCCGACAGTATTTCATCATGCCTTTGGTACTATGAATTACACCGATAAAGTGACAGAATAAATTACTGTATCTCTTTCGCAGGAACAAGGACGGTATCTAAAGGCTTATCTATTGCACCATTCACAAAAGGTAATAAAAGAAACTCCCAATAAATTATATTGAAACTTTAACCTTTAATCAACTTAAATTTTGCAAAGGAGTTGCAGAGTTTTGGTAAAAATCTAAATGTGACTTCTGCTAAAGACATAATTAAAATGATAGTCGATACTTCAATCGGAGTGCAAAATTTGTCTCGAATTATAAAGTAGCAATAACCGCTTTTTAATACACTCATAGAGCCGCATATCTCTCTCTGTGCTCTCATTCTAACTGCATCTGCAGATATTGGCTGTTGTAAACTTTCTGTCAAATATTTTCAATTATTCCATAATTAATGGTTGGTAAAATAATCAATGCCGATTTCTAAAATTCAAAACAAATTAAGTAGCACGCAGGTATGTTACGAAAGTAGATTTAATGAGGTTACGAACTTTTCGAAATCTTCAAAAAATCTAAAAACTATTTTAGTAAAAACTCGAAATCGATTCAATCACCAAGCTTAAGCAAGGGGCTTTTATAGTACTGATTTTTCTTTATCCCTTCTTGTATATCAAAAACGAGACTGATAATACCACGCTTTTATTTGTAACAATTTTATATCCCACCGCAAAATTAAATACACATTAAAATCTGCTTAATTCAAGAAATTTGTGGAGTTTTTTTAGCCAAAATTATAGCATAAGGCTAAACAAATTATTGCAAAAATTCTATACTTATTTGATAACATTTGTAATCTACTGTAAACTGTTACAACATATTTTTGACCTGTCAATTCATTAGTTGGTTAATGCCATTATTTCCATAGAAAATTATGTAGCCGCTATCAATAATACTTTTATTACAGTGAAAAATAAACGACAAGCTGTATGATAAAATTCCGAATGACATTTTCATTATTTTAAACTTGCTATCAATTACAACATGCTACTCAGTTAAAATAAAACTAAGCAGTGAGTACAGAAAATTGATTCAATGAATCTTCATTCAGCAGTCCCATTATTGGTGCAACAGAAGGAATAGAAGTACAATACCGGTCTCGTATCGGTTATAAAAAATGTTTTCAAAAGAAATGCTTAAGTGTAAAAAGCGTCGGTCTTATTATTCAACTAAATAGTAGAAAAGATCTACAGGTTTTCATCAATTAAATTCTAAAGGGTACAGATAACTACTTGAAAATTATAGTACCGCATTACTATGTGCGGTTCTGAAATCCTCTTGATCAGTTTATAAAAACAAAAAAATATTAAGATGGATTTAGTCGTTGGTATGGCAGGTTGTGATGACTTGTATGCGGTATAGAAAATAAATAAGTGGATGAAATAATGGAGTGTTTAAAATTATTATCATCCCTGTATGTTATAAAGAAATGTGATGATACTTTACGATATTATACAAAGTGCGAAAGAAGAAAACGCATAGAAAATCTGGCTAAATGTAATGTTGGTTTTATAACCACAATAATATTTAAAAAAAGATTCCAATAAGAAAATAAGGCATGAAAATTTATTGAACTGGCGATTAATAAACTGTGGCAATAGCTGCAATTTTAAAACAGCTTATTCCAATACTAAAAAAATATCCATTGAATTTACATTCCTCCAATAATGAAAAAAAATTTTAACTGTAATTAAATTTTAACCAAAAACGATTGTTTATGATGAAGAGCCAAAAATGCCGGCAGCGCAAAAGCTGTCTAAAATCTTTACTGATATTGATGATATCAGTATTTTTTTCTACCCTCTCCTTTGCGCAAATCAATGTTACTGTATCAGGTAGAGTAACGGACCCTGATTCAAAAAAACCTTTGCCTGGTGTAAGTGTAATGGTAAAAGGCAAAACAACCAATGGAGTAGTCACCAATGAAAAAGGTGATTATACCATTTCAGTACCTGCAGGTAGCATCCTGGTATTCTCTTACCTCAATAATTTACCGGAAGAAGTAAAAGTTAGCAACGCTGGCATTGAAAATATTTTATTGAGTACCAAGCCTAAAAATTTAGATGAAGTAGTGGTGGTAGGTTACGGTACAGCAAAGCGCAAAAATGTAGTAGGTGCGCTGGATGTAATTTCTGCAAAGGGTGCAGGTCAAACTGCGGCAACCAGCGCAGAGCAATTATTAATTGGTAAATCTGCCGGTGTTCAGGTTATCAATTCCACCGGTGTGCCTGGTTCGGGTGCACAAATCATCATCAGGGGTACCGGGTCTTTTAAAGATGCAAGTCCGCTCTATGTTATTGATGGTATTCAGGGAGATTTTAATAGTGTAAGCCCACAGGATATTGATAATATTACCATTTTAAAAGATGCCTCCTCTACCGCTATTTACGGATCTGCTGCAGCAAATGGAGTGGTAATTGTTACCACAAAAAGGGCAAAGAGTGGCTTGCCAAAAATTACATTTTCGTCTAAAATAGGTGTAGCAAATGTTAGAAAAAAATTGGATTTGCTTAAGACAAATGACTATGTAGATTTAATAAAAGATATAGCTGCTACGAATGCCCAAACACCTCCCGATAAGTTTACCAATGGAGAGTTAAAAGATAAGAATGTGACCGATTGGCAAAACGAGGTTTTTCGTCCGGCAATGATTTCCGAAAACTATGTGAATGTAAACGGAGGAAGTGAAAAGGTGTTATACAATCTTTCTGCCGGATATATTACACAGGAAGCTATTGTAAATGATTTTCAAAATAAGCGGCTTAATATTCGCATGGGGCTTGAGGAAACAGTTGGCAGATTCCGTTTTGGTCAAAATATAAATATCAGGTACACAAAAAATACAGGACAATTGGCTAGTGTACGGAATGCTGTTTTATATGCACCTTATCAACCCATTTATGATGCAAGTGTGCTGGGAGGCTTTTCAATTTTAAGCAATGTAAATGATAACAGCGATGTAAATAATCCATTACAACCGCTCGGTATAACAAAACAAAAATCTGATGAGTACGTATTTTTTCCACAACTTTTCGGTGAAGTAAATTTAATAAAAGGTTTAAAATTCAGGTCACAGATTGCAATGACAATTGGTGGAGGAAGCAGCCAAAGTTTTCAGTTGCCTTATACAGCATCTAACTTTCTTTCCTACACCAGGCAGGCAAATTCAAGTATGTATAAGTACAACACTTATACATTTGAAAACTACATGAGTTACAATACCAGTTTTGGTAAGCATGATATAGCTGCTACAATTGGTAACAGTTATATTGATGCCGGTAATTCCGAAAGCCTTGGTATAATTGGTACTAATATTCCAAACAACAATATACCTTTTGTATCTGGTGCACTAACACAAACGGTGAGCAATGCAAGTGTTGGTTATGGTACCCAGTTTGGAGCTCTAATTTCATATTATGGAAGGCTATCGTATGCATACGACAGCAAGTATATTGTTTCTGCGAGTGTCCGTAGGGATGGCTCAAGTAATTTTGGTGCTAACAATCGTTTTGGTAATTTCCCGGGTGCTGGTGTGGCCTGGAAATTTAGTGAAGAGGACTTTGTAAAAACGAATCTCCCATTTCTTAATGAAGGAAAGTTAAGGGCAGGCTGGGGACGAACAGGCAATAATAAAATCAATCTCTTTCTTACTGATGTAAGCACATATAGCGGGAGTCCTGCAGGTAATTTGGTTTATTCATTTGG
>JBBQEA010000335.1:0-4505 GCA_038320245.1 Chitinophagales bacterium
AAATGTTTATTCATTTAAAATTATAATATTAAAAATAATATAAAATCAGATGAAAACTTATTCTATTATTAAGGAATATAGAAAATGGATGCTAGGTTGTTCCACTCAGAAAACAAGAAATTGATTTTAAATTCATTAAAGAAAACAATCAAATCAGCAGTTCTAATTTAGGAAAAAAATCAGGTTTAACTCCTCTATCTAAATAAAGAATTGTAGATGAATTAATACAAGTGCATAGACGTGAAGGGGTACTGAATTGCCTAAAACAGAATGCTTTAGAAATGAAAACTGGAAGTTTATTCGAAATCGAGATCATCCAGAAACTATTGAACTGCATAATTTAAAAACAGATTTTAACGAAACTAAAAACCTTGCTTACGATAAAACTTATGCGGAAAAAATTGCGAAATATATTCACCAATGCGATTCGGCAGCTAGCCATTTATTATCAAAACGCATCTCAAAAAAATAAAATTCAGTATCTTTTTTCTGTATTAAACTAGAATTTAAAAAAAATCCAACCAATTAAATAATAATGAAAATGAAAAGTTTTATTATCTGTATTCTAATAACAATATGTCCATTTTTTTATGCGCAAGCTCAAATTGGCCGTTCAGAAAAGAAAAAGTGGACTTCAGAACAAGTAGATGCCTACATTAAAAATTCCGACTTAATTCCAATAATGGTAAATGGAGATAACAACAATAGGATAAACCGTATTATAACCAATAGATGGTCTAAATCTGATGTAGCGCCTTACAATTCTCCCAAAATGCGAGCTGAATTTGTTAAAGATATTAATGAATCTTTAATTGCAGCAATGACATTAGGAGACCCAAGAGCAAAAACAGACTATGCAAATTATAAAGATTTTTTTAACGTATATGGTCTTTGGAATCCCAACACGCCAGAATGGGGAAAAGGAATTGATATCGGAGCCATTGATGATATAAGAGACAAACTTTTTTTCCCTTTAAAAGATGAATATACAGGTTGGGTTACGTTTTTAGCGATGCCAAACCTCAACAGCGGCGGCGGCGGTGCAAGTAGAGATCTTGAAAAAAGATACGGTTCATCTGTTATTGCCGGTAATGGAATTGGAAAGATGCTACATGAAATATCACACACCTGTATGAGTTTAGGTGATGAATATACAGGGCCAGGTGTTGGATTAAACGTTCAGCCTACTTATTCATCAGAAACTGAATATTTAAGAGACAAAGTTAAATGGAGGAAATGGATAGACCCTACAACACCAGTTCCTACTCCTTATACAGAAGAATATAAAAATAAAGTTGGTGTATTTGAAGGCAACCAATACCACTTAACTTCATACTACCGCTCATCAGCTCAAGGCTGTATTATGGGTGCAGGTATATTTGATAATACCGAAGAGTTGTGCCATGTTTGCGAACAAAGAGTTGCCATGAGGGTTTACGATTTAGTGAATCCTATCAATAGCATCAGCCCAGCAAACACCACTTTAAATATAAAAGGCAAAACAATGCAACATTTTTCAGTAAATCACATTACTCCGAAACCAAATACGCAGGTAGTAAGATGGATTTTAAATGGTAAAATTATTGCTACCGGTGTTGATGAAATTAATGTTGATTTCGGTGCCATTTCAAAATACGAGTTGGTATGCTCAATAACAGACGAAACCCCGTTTATCCGCCCTGATCCTCCATACGCTCAGTTTCCAAAAACCGAAGTAAAATGGGTAATTAATAACAGCAAGCCACAATCAAAAGCGGCGAATATGAGCCTTACTTTAAATGTAAAAAAAGGTTCATCGTCTTTATCAACCATTAAGCCTATTATAAAAGGCGGCGTTGCACCATTTACTTACTTATGGTCTAACAAAAGTAATAGCGAAAGCCTAATAAATGTAGATCAAGGGATATATGACTTAAACGTTATTGATAGAGAATTCAGAACTGCTAAAGCACATGTTGCTCTCTACGGCCCTGCTTTTAAAACTGAAATTTCAAAATCAAATAAAGCCAATTCAACTTTATTACAAGTAACAAACGATGTAACTGCATCAACAAAAGGAGAAAATAATGGCAAAATAGCTTTATCAATTAAAAATGGGAAAGCACCTTATCAAATAAAATGGCTTGATGTTAATGCAGCTTATGGCGATGGTAGGATTTATGAGCCACAAGATGCTATAATAAAAGTTGATGGATTTACTATAAAATCATATACCCACGCTAGCAATAATAGCTATGTAAATTTTAACGAGAAAGAAGGCTCTATTACTTTTAATGTAGAAGTAGCAAATAGCGGAACTTACCCTATAAATTTATTTTACGGTGGTATTTCCATGAAAGGCTCTTCTGTAAATGTAGCTGTAAACGGGGTTCCGGAGAAACAAACTTTAAACTTTTTACAAACACGTCCACTTTATATCGGTTGGGAGAAATCAACTTTTAACAGCTTCTTAAAAAAAGGGATGAACACGGTTACCTTAATCTCTAACGGGCAATCTATACCTAATATAGATTTTCTGAGTGTACCTTCTAACATTAAACCAGCATTAATTACTGATAAGGAAAGAATTAATTTATCGGCTGGCAATTATAGCTTTGTTGCAACTGACGCAAATAACAACAGCCTGCAAAAAACACTAACTGTAAAAGAAACAGCCCCTTTAAATGCAGGTCAAATTCAACTAAAAGCCTCAGGCCCTAATACAATTACGGTGGTGAATCCAATGGCTGGATATACTTATAAATGGTACAAAAATGATGCTCCTGTATTTATTCAAGAGAAATATGAGCATCAATTGTTATCTGGTATTAACTTTAGTCCTAAAACACCTGGCAACTATTATGTAGCGTTAAAAAACAATGCAACTAATGCAGAAAGTTACAACCGAGTAGGCTTTAAGGTAGCTGCAATTTCTCAATACAGTGGAACAAAAGAACTTAACCCTAGCGAATTAGGTGATGATTTAAAACTTTGGTTAGATGCTAGCGATTTAAATGGAGACGGAAAAGAAGACGTAGTTATACCTGCAAGAGGTTACAACTCCTCTTGGACAGATAAAGTAAATAGTCAGAATAAACTAACTGTAAAATATGAGCCTAATCAATTAAATGGTAAAGGTGTAAGTGCTTATGATAATGTTTGGTTATTTTCATTAAAAAAGCCTGTAGAAAGTTACCAAACCATTATTATGGTTTATAAAGAAAGTAATATGACGCTGCCTGGTTATAGCCCTTTTAAAGCTTGGAATTCTCTTATGGGAAAAAGCGATAACATTGATGAATCACTTTTTAATGAATCTAGAGTTGATGAAAACACAAAAAATGGTGCTGTTTATTTGAATGGGTACAAAATAAACCCGTTTCACACTCCTAACCCGATGGATTATTGCATACTAACTATACAACTTGCTAATAAAAGCAACATACCTATTTCCAGAACCGAAGGATATTGGGAAGGTAATATTGCAGAAATGATCGTAGTAGACAGAGTGCTTAGCGATACCGAAAGAAAAGGAATTGAAGAGTACCTACGTAAGAAATGGTTAGCCGGTATTGAATTAAAATTTTAACCTTGCCAAGATGCTCGAACACCCATCAGTAAATGGTTATCAAATAAATAAAATTCAACAAAATGATGCTTTTTAAAAAACCAATAACCACCCTATTATTCTCTGTTTTTGCGCTAGTTTGCTCAGCACAAATAGATAAAGTATTGCCCGTAAAAGTATTTGTACTTGGCGGGCAATCTAATATGGATGGTGTTGGCCATACAGATGAGCTTCCAGAGAACTATAAAATACCTCCAGTTAATGTAATTACATGGGACAATACCAAAAAAAAATGGGTGCCTGTCGGAACTGATTCATTTGCTATACGCAGAAAGGAATTTGGTCCAGAGCTTGCCTTTTCACATCTTTTAGCAGAAAAATATCCCAACTATACCATTGCAATTGTTAAAACATCTGCGGGAGGCACTAAGCTTTGGAAACATTGGTTACCACAACAGCCTATGTACAATAGTTTTTTTAGAAACTTAGACAATTCTTTAAAAGTATTAAAAGCTGAAAGCTTAACTTATGATATTTCTGGTATGCTTTGGATGCAAGGCGAATCTGATGCCGAAACAATGGAGTATGCTAGTGTATATGCCCAAAATTTAAAAGTGCTATTTAAGAGTATACGATTACAAACAAAGAAAGAAAACCTTCCTATTGTAATGGGTAGAATATCTTCTGGTTTATTAAGAAAAACCCCTTGGAACTTTGATTTTACTAAAGTTGTGCAAGAACAGCAGGACAAAGTAGCTGCCGAGGATAAAAATGTCTTCATCATTAATACCGATAAATTGGGAACCTGGAAAGACAACACCCATTTTAATACCAAATCTCAACTTTGGCTAGGCAAAAAAATGGGTAAGTTAATGATTAAAGCGATTAAGTAATCGGCACAAATCTTAGGGGATTATAAAAATTCCGTTAGCAGGAATAAAAATGGCAAAATCCTCTC
>JBBQEA010000336.1:0-4490 GCA_038320245.1 Chitinophagales bacterium
TTGTTTTTCATCCTCTGAAAAAATATGATGCGCTGTAAATGCAATGACGAATTTACCTAACAGGTTGTTTTGATAAATGAGTGGAATAAAACCCATTGAAACAACCTCTTCCACATTGCATGAAGTTTGAATTCTTTCTAAAGATGCATCCTTATTAACATCCGAAATAAAAATTGACCTGGTAAACTGAACTTCATTTTTCCAGTCACAAAATTCCTGGAATTGTTGAATAAATATATCACCCAGGTTTTTGGAAGCCACCAGGCACATTTTATCTTTTTCGTTGAATAAACAAATGGCGGTTTTTTCTACATTTATGATATTGATAAAGGCATTTAAACCCAGTTCGTAAATATCTTTCGGTTTTTCTGCCTGGCTTAATGCTTCGCTTAAACTGGCCAGTAATTGTATTTGCCTGAAACTTTTTTGCAGCTTTTCTTCTGCATTTATCCTTGCAGAAATATCAAGACCATTTCCAATTAAAAACGGCCTACCATCAATTTCTACAGCCATTGCAGTAAAATAAAATGGTATCGTTTTGCCCAACTTGGTTAACAGGTTGGCTTCTACATTTTCCTGCCCCAGTATAAAAGCATTTTCAATTTTTTGTGCAACCATTTGCCTGTCGGCAGGGCTAATAAATTCAATAAAATCTTTTGCTGCAATTTCCTGCATACTAAATCCCGTAACTAGTTGAAGTCTTTCATTCCACCGGATCAATTTAGTTGCACCCAATCCAAACAGGTAAAATACGCCAGGCAAACTATCAATAATTTTGTCCGAAAATTCTCTTGCTTTTTGTATTTGCGCTTCTGTCTTTTTTTTATGTGTTACATCCCTGAAATAAACAGACAGGCCAGATGGCGATGGATAAATATAGTTCTCGATCCATATATTTAATGGTGGAAAGTACAACTCATTAAAATAGTATTGCTGGGTTTCCAGTGCCTTGTGGTAACTATCATAAAATAATTCCCTGTTTTGTGATTCCGGAAAATCTTCCCAAAAATTTTTTCCTATAAATGTTTCCGGTGAGTCTCCTAAAATCTTGCAAACTCTTTCATTTACATAAGTGTAACACCAGTTAGTGTCTAATGCAATAAAGCCATCTGTAATGCGCTCAAATATGCCGGAGAGCTCTGCTGTTTTTACTTTAACCTGTTTTTCTAATTGCTTGTTAAATTCTTTTAGTTGATCTTCCAGTTGCTTTCTTTCCGTAATATCACGATGTATGGATACGTAACCGGTTATCACTCCTTTATTTACCATATTACTAAAGCTAGCCAGCACAAATATGGGTTGTCCATTTTTTCTTATTACCTGGTACTCCAGTTTGTAATGACCATCTTTTTGCAGGCCAATTAAACTTTTTTGTCTTTCTACTTCGGCGGTATTTACTTTAAGTAGAGTTGGCAGCTTTTGTCCAATTGCATCTGCAGCAGTATAGCCATATAAATCTGTAGCAGATTTATTCCAGCTCTTTATAATTAAATTATTGTCCGTTGTAAAAATTGCGTCTGAAATAGTATCAATTAGCGAAGCCTGGTAACTTAACTGTAAAGCGGTTGTATGGCTCTTTTTTAAATCATCACTTATGATAAAAAAGAAAAAAATAAGTAGTAAAATAAAAATAAATGCCAATATAAAAAAACGGCGGGTGGTATTTTGTGCTACCACTTCCAAAAACAAATTTGATTCATATAGGGCTGTATTGTCTTCGTCAACTACACTTTTAACAATCAGTTTTATACTGTCACTAATTTGTTTGCTACCTATGTTGTTGTTTATTTCCGCTATTGAATTTATGCCGGCTGTATTAAATGCCCATACTGTTTGTTCCGAATTAGCTGTTTTTTTTATGATGAGCCTTTTCAATTGCTGCAATTCCTTTTCTCTTTCAATATTAGCAGGTATTAGTTTGGTTAAAAGGAAAGTGTCTTTTTTTAAAGTGACTAAGGATTGCTGATAGTAATTATTAAAATTTTGCTTGTTGTTGATATAGCCTGTTTGATTAGCGTTCAGGTTATCCAGGTGAGTTAATAATTTTTCTGAAACCATCAGCAATTCCAAAGAAGCATTTTGCTTGCTAATTTGCTTTTGTGTTTGCCGCCAATTGTTGTAAGTGGCTAATACAAAAAAAGCCACGCAAAAAAATGCAATTACAAATACAGTTATAATGATGGTTTTGGTTGAGATTCTTTTCATTGAAACCAATTTAATTTCAATCAATTGCAGGCATGTGTTTATCCGGTTATTGTTGAAAAAGATATTTTATAAAGATGGAAAGTTAAAGTTAATATTTAAATGCTGCTATCATTCAGCCATTTCATACAAGTAGCCTTTTGAGGATTACTTTTTTATCATTTAATTTTCACTGCTATTTGATAATTTTCATAGTAGGCAGATAAAAAACTGCATTATTGCAGCAGTAATTGTTTTATTTGTTGTTGTACGATGGCGCCCATGGTTTTGCAAGGTGTAAAATGATACACATGATGATAGGCATTCAATTCCTTTCGCAAAATAACCACTTTATAATTTTCGGATATTTCTTCCTTCAGCATTGTATTCATCAACAACTCCAACTGCTGTTGATTGGCAACATAAAACGAAGCCAATTTTTTTCGTTCATCCTGCCTTATTTTCTCGATCCTGTTTTTATCCAGCATTGCAACGGAAAGTTCTACAAACAAAAGATTTTCCTTGTAAAACTGCGGCAGGTACAAATTAAGTTTACCCTCATAGCATTGCTGATCAAAATCTATGGCTTTAATCCGAAAGGGATTGACATCTGTTTCATTTTGCAATACTACAAAGTTGTAGCTACGCATATCTCCCAGCAGTCTTACAAAACATCTTTCATTAAAACGAATAAATTCCACCGCAATCAATGCCTGTTCATTGTCGGATAATTGATTCACTGTAAGCAAAAACTCATCGCCGGGTATCCCATCAATATGTGTTTCTACCAAAGTGTTTTTATGGTATAAAAAATTGGTTTGGTTGGGAGAGAGTAACTGCTCCAGTTCCAAACCATAAATCCGGCTGGCATCTGCGGCTTTTATGTAAAAGTAATTAATGGAATTATCCGCATTGTTGATAAGGCTTATTCTAAATGGCATGCTGTTGGCAAATTCACAAAAGTCTATAGCAGCAATGCGATAATCAGCAGAAGGCTGTTGATTCAATAATTGATAGGTAGCTATTAATTTGGAATTTATTGCTGCCAGTATGGTTGGCTCGTACAATACATTTTCCCAATGGGTGTGTTTACCATTCTCATCTTTAATTGCATTGGTATATTGGTAATGAAACAAATCGGAATAGGCGATGGGCAACTCAATATCCCTTTTAAATAATTGCAGGTACTGTTGCAATTGATTGCTTACGGGGTAAACTTCCTTTTGCATTAATGGCCTGTCGTTGTCTTTACTAAGGGCGGCATTAATGATGTGATGGAAGTGCATGATATTACTGGAAAATAGTAAAGAAATTTACTTTTTGAAGCGATTGCCTTTTTGCATTGTAATCTTAATTTACTTTAACAAAAAACCTGGTGGAATAGCTGCTGTAATGGAAACATTCAAAAAATTAGCAGGTATAATAAGGGAATAGCTCTTTATACTTTTACAGCAACGGAATGCACGGCTGCAGCCATTTCTCTTATTAAAGATGCGTCTTTTTCAATGGCATTGCCAACTACAATTACATCGGCACCTGCTTTGCAATTGAGATAAGCTTTTTCGGGCTCAATAATACCGCCGCCAATAATTAATGGTACTTGTATAGCCTGCGAAACCTGTTCTATCATACTTTCTGTGATAGGCCGCTTGGCGCCACTGCCGGCATCCATATATATTAATTGCATGCCCAGCATTTCGCCGGCCATAGCAGTGCAAACAGCTATTTCATTTTTATCAGCAGGCAACGGACTGGCATTGGATATATAAGAAACCGTGGTAGGTGCTCCGCCATCAACCACCATATAGCCGGTAGGCATAATTTCCAGACCACTCTTTTTTACTGCCGGTGCCGATACTACGTGTTGCCCAATTAGCAGCTCCGGATTTCGGCCACTTATTAAAGACAGGTATAATAAAGCATCTGCATATTTACTTACCTGAGAGGGGCTTCCAGGAAAAAGTATCGTAGGAATGGAACAGCTTTTTTTAATGAGTTGGAGGCATTCATCTAAATAATTAGAAATTACGAGGCTGCCACCAACAAAAAAATAATCAACTTTAGCAGCTATTGCCAACTCAATTAACTGCCCCATATTGCTATCGTTTACCTTGTCGGGGTCTATAAGTACGGCAAAAGATTTTTTACCGGTTCGCTTGCGCTCAGTAATGGAATTGTAGATAGGTTTTAACATCAACTAATGGTTCGTTATTGGCAAAAATTGTATTTTTTTTCCTTTTATTAAAATAAAGATACCAAATGAATGTATTTGAAAATGTATGTTAGTCAATTAAAGGTAAATTTGATGA
>JBBQEA010000337.1:0-4480 GCA_038320245.1 Chitinophagales bacterium
CATCTATAATCAATGCGGCTGGCTGAAAGACAAGTTTGGTGTTTCGTGGCAAATTGTTCCTACTATACTTAGCAAGCTCATGAGCGACCCTGAAAAATCAGGCAGAGTAACGCAGGCATTTTTGCAAATGAAAAAGTTTGATATTGAAAAATTATTAAACGCTTAAATAAAATGACGCAAATCAATTCTTATTTAACCTTCAGCGGCAACTGCCGTGAAGCAATGACTTTCTATAAAGAATGCATTGGTGGTGAACTTTCGTTTCAGACCATTGGTGAATCGCCCATGTCAGGCAAGATGCCAGCACAAATGAAAGAAAATATTTTACATTCAACTTTAACGAATGCTGATATTGTAATTATGGCTACAGATTGTGTAAGAGATGAAGGTCTTTTAAAAGGAAATGCAATCTCACTTTGCCTTAATTGCAGCAGCGAGGCAGAAATAAAAACTTGTTATAAAAATCTTTCAGCAGATGGTGTAGCTAACCATCCTTTAAAAGACACTTTTTGGGGAGCAGTATTTGGCGACCTTACTGATAAGTTTGGGAATCATTGGTTACTCAACTTTACAAAGAATTCTAACAGTTTAAAGAAACACAAAAATGAAAAAAGAAAGAATAGTATTTTGGATAGCGACAACAATTATCGCACTATTTGAAGGAGTAATGCCTGCACTTACTTCACAAACTGAATTGGCTAAAGAAGGAATTAGACATTTGGGCTATCCTCCATACTTTGGGAACGCATTGGTTGTATTTAAAATTTTAGGTGTTTTAGCACTAGTTATACCACAAGTTCCCAAACGGGTAAAAGAATGGGCTTATGCAGGTTTTGCATTTGACTTCATTTTTGCAACAATTAGTCTCGGAGTTGTTGATGGAATTAATGGACAAACTTTTTTCCCATTGGTCATATTCGGAATTTTGGTGGTTTCTTATATTTACTATCACAAAATTGCAAACAATTTTATCTAACAATTAAAAAAACACATCATGGCACTTATCAATCCTCACATTAACTTCAACGGAAATGCCGAAGAAGCATTCAATTTTTACAAATCAGTATTTGGCGGCGAGTTCGCAAAAATTATGCGTTATAAAGGTATCTCAAGCCCCGAATATCCAATTGCAGAAAAGGAAGCAAATAAAATAATGCACATTGCATTGCCCATTGGCAAAAATATTTTAATGGCCAATGACGTTCCAGATATATTGGGAAAAGTAAATGAAAATGAAAACAGATCTAAAATAGCGATTAGCGCAGAAAGCAAAGAAGAAGCCGACAAGTTGTTTAACGGACTTTCAGCAGGCGGGAATATTGAATTTCCAATTGGCGACAGTCCCTGGGGATCATATTTCGGTGCGTTTAGAGATAAATTCGGTATAGAATGGATGGTAGATTTTGATCCTAACTATAATGGACAGGCAGGCAAATAATATTTGCAAATTGTAAACAACAATCCTCTCATTAGTAACCCAACAACTGCAACTATATTTTGCACATTACCCCATTTTACACACCACTAAAAATAGAAAATCCACCGTCAACAACAAGTTGTGATCCTGTTACAAAACGGGATGCATCACTCAATAGAAATAACAAAGCACCTGTTAATTCTTCGGGGTCACCAAATCTTTTAAAGGGTGTATTATTAATAACTGCCTGACCTCTTGTGGTAAAACTTGCATCTTCATTGGTTAAAAGTTTTCTGTTTTGTTCGGTTAAAAAAAAGCCAGGCGTCAATGCATTCATTCTTATTTTATCGCCGTAGCGGTTAGCAAGTTCTACCGCAAACCATTGGGTGTAGCAATCAACCGCAGCCTTGCCCATGTTATAGCCGAGCACTTTTGTTACCGCTCTTTTCGAATTCATGCTGCTGATGTTTACAATACTTGCGGTATTATTCAAAGCCAGTGCATCACCAAAAACCTGGGTAGGCAGAATGGTTCCCCAAAGATTTAAATCAATCACCGTTTTTAAGCCGGTAATATTCATTTTGAAAATATCCGCTTCCGGCTGAACAACACCCTCCGGCATATTTCCACCGGCTGCATTTACCAGGCCATCTATCGTTCCAAAATGTGCCATTATCTTTTCTTTGGCGGCCAGTAATTCATTTTCATCCAGCACATTGGCTACTAAAGGAATTGCCCTGCCGCCGGCAGCCACAATGGCTTCAGCTCTCTCTGTTGCAATATTTTCATTTCTGCCTAAAATACCAACAGCTCCACCGGCGGCTGCTATACTTTTCACAAAGGCTCCGCCTAAAATCCCAGTTCCACCAGTAACAACAATTACTTTTCCTTTAAGAGAATACATATTGAGTATGTCCATATTTTAAAATTTTATTTTAAAGCCAACTATTTATTTAGCAATTTTAAAACTATCATTTAACAACACTCATCCAGTAAATAAAAAACCGATTGGTAGTTTTTTCCCGTGGCATCAAACATTGCCATTTCGCAGGTTTTACCAGAAGAGTAATAACCTTCGTATTGTTTTGTACTTACTTCATTGGCTTCAATTTTTGTAGCACAATTTGTAAGCTGCGGATAATAAAAACCCCTGTCGCCAGCCATTCCACAGCAGCCACTTGTAAAAGGAATAACAGCATCAGTGGCACAAGCATTTCCAATTGTTTGCAATTTGGAAAGCAGATTCATTTTATACAAACTGCAAACAGGATGAAATACAATGCTTTCTTTTCTGTTATTGATCTTCAGTCTTGGCAACAAATAATCAGCAGCAAATTCGATGCTATCAATAAAGCGAAGCTGATTAAAATAAGTTTTATTAATATCAGTTAAAGATGGCAAGGCATGTTGCAACGAATGTGTACAGGAACTTACATCTATCAGCACAGGCAGCTTCCCTTTTTGCGTTCGCTCCCAAAGCAACTCCACGGTTTTATTTACTGTATAATTATAGGCAGGCACAAAACCTTTGGAAGAAAAAAGCTGTCCGCAGCAGGCGCCCGTATTATTATTGGCGACAAAAAGTTTTAGCCCGGCTTTATCGCATAAACTTTTTACCACTTCATTAATGGATAATTTATTTTCTTTATCTGCCCCCATCATCCGGGTAATGCAGGTAGGAAAATAAACGATATCTGCATCACATATTTCATTGGGTGCAATGGTTACAGGTTTACTCAGCGATTTTGTCCAGAGTGGAAAACCCGGTGCAATTTTTTTAACAGTTTTTGTAAAGAGATACATTCCATTATCACCGGTTAGATTATTTACAGCGTTGCCTGTATGCAATGCCATTTTTACCAGCCGCTCTACCATTGCAAAATTTTTTGCTACAGATACAGCAATTTTATTAGCAGTGGGTGAATGGTTTTCTCTTCGCAATCGCTTTATTAATTCTCCGGTATTAATATCAACCGGACAATCTGTTGCACACATCCCATCTACTGCACAGGTATCCATACCTGCAAATTTAAACTGTTGGCTGAGTGTATTAAAGTCAGCAGTATTATTAGCCGCCTTTAATCGCTGCAATGCCCTGCGAATTTGTATCCGCTGGCGTGGCGTCATGGTATAATCCCGGCTGGGACAACGATTTTCGCAGTAGCCACATTCTACACATTTATCAACTTCTTCTTCCACTACCGGCATGGTTTTTAAATTCTTCAGATGGCAATGTGGATCATGATTGATGATAACGCCGGGGTTTAAAATACTATCAGGATCTATTAATTCTTTTAAGGATTGCATTACAGCAAAAGCATCTTCTCCCCATTCATCTTTTACATAAGGCGCAATCTGTCTGCCGGTACCATGTTCTGCTTTTAAAGAGCCGTTGTATTTTTCGATAATGAGTTTTGCCAGTTCATCATTAAAGCGCTGAAATACTTCAACTTCTTTGGCAGTATTTACCGGTTGTGTAATTAAAAAATGAAGATTACCTTCTTTTGCATGGCCAAAAATTATGGCATTGGAATAGCCATATTTTTTAAACAGTAAATGTAAATCCGTTACTGCATTTCCAAGGTTCTCTAAAGGCACTGCAACATCTTCCAGCATGGCAGTAGTACCCTTATCTCTTACGGCTGCAACGGAAGGGTACATACCTTTTCTTAATTTCCATAAATAGGCCTGGTCTTGCGGTACCCGAGTGAATTCAACTTTTGCAGCAATATTAAGTTTTCCAAGAATCACTTTTGCAGCATCAAATTTCAATTGTAATTCTTCTGTAGTTGATGCCTGGTATTCGCATAAAATAGCTGTTGTATTTTCGGGCAGTGTTTTTACTATTTCAGGACAATAACTCAGGTGTTCAATTGATCTTAAGGCAGACCGGTCCATAAGTTCCAGTGCATCTGCAGCAGTAGATTTAAGGGCAGGAATATTATCTGCTGCTGTAACAGGATTATCAAAAAAAAGCAAACCAGTAACTTTAAAAGGCTTATCAGGTATGGTTTGTAAAACCGCCGAAGCTATAAATGCAAGCGTACCTTCTGCACCAATTAA
>JBBQEA010000338.1:0-4448 GCA_038320245.1 Chitinophagales bacterium
AAGGCAACATTACAAGAAGTAACAATAATGTATTCGGCAGGAGCATTGATTAGCAATGCCGACGATATTTATAAATGGCATCAAGCTCTTTATAATCAACAGTTGGTAAAAAAAGAAACTTTAGAAAATGCAACAACACCATTCAAATTTGATGACAGCACTTTTTCTCAATATGCTTATGGTTGGTTTGTTAAAAATATGGACGGCAGCAAGACTATTGAGCATAGTGGTTCAACAGACGGCTTTCAGTCGGACGAAATTTATTTACCAAATGAAAACGTTTTTGTAGTTGCGTTATACAATTGTTACGAAGCTGATATGGATTGGCAAATACTTACCAACGATATTGCACGACTTGCCATTGGGAAACCAATAAATCTTAATGTCAAAGTAAAAGAAGCAGTTTTAAAAACGTATGTTGGAACTTATGAAGTTACTTTAAACAACGTCAATCATAAGCTGATTGTAACTTTTGCCGATGGAAGGCTTTCTATTGAAGCATCTAATCCAGACGACCGATTACCAAAAGTAGAGTTGTACGCTAACAGCGAAAATGAATTTTATATAAAGGAAGCAGCATTAAAATTTGAGTTTATTAAAGACACAAATAATTCTTTTAAAGTAGTGACTTATAACAATCGAGGCAAGGACGCTGAATGGACAAAGACAGACTAAGGAGAAGGCACAAACAAACAACCTCAGGTTTTGTGCAATTGGGGCATGACGTTGAAACAATCATCGGCAATATCCCAGCATTGGTTTCGGCGGACGGAATTCTACCGGTCATTAATTGTCAACTTCAACTTTTGTTTATTAATTTAGCTTCAGTTCCGTGCGGACAGTTGGTCAATTCCCCAACTGCAGCAATACCCGAACGACACACATGCTTTCTTTCTTCCGCTTCACTTTGTAAGAAAAACATAAACCAATGATAAAGTCTTTCCTCCTTCTACTCCTTTTTTTTATCGCATCCTTCGCCATTGCACAAAAAAGTACTGCTTCGTATAACCATACTCTATTGGATGTGCAGAACCTGGAAAGTAGTGTAGGTTTTTACACCAAAGTCTTTCAGGCAGATACAATACCATACCCCTTTCCTCCGAGCCCACAATACATTGTAAAATGGTTGAGAGTTGGTGAGGGCATTGAACTCCATTTATCACAGTGGGTCAACGACACCGCTAAAGTTATCATTGACATACCTTCAGGTCCGGGGCATGTAGGTTTTGTACACTTAGGTTTTATGGTAATTTCTATGGATGCTTTTCTGAAGAGGCTTATGGAAGTAAGTAGCGATTACAAATCAGGCAAATACAAGCAGCCGATTATTGACAGAATGCCCTACGGTGCAAAAACTATTGAGATAAAAGACCCCGATGGAAACGAAATACACGTTATAGAAGCAATGCCTGCAAACAGTAGCACGAACCGCTAACAATGCATTGCAAAAAGTAAGGGCTTTACATTGAAACAATGAACATTTCATATCGCTGTTGTGCTTCATCTGGGCTGGACAAACATTGCTGAACTTTTCTTTGTTAACTTTTTACACTATTTTTTTTCCTGATTGGAATCCATATTTCTTCCTCGGATAAAGGATCATCAATTTTATATTTCGATCCCAATATTGCAACCTGTTATCTGTTGCCAACATCATAATAAAACAGCGGCAACCCTGTTTCAAAAAATATACTGATCAGGTTGTTTTACGCTGCCTGTTAACCTAAACCTAATGCCCGTTTTAAAAGAAATCCCTGTTTTAATACCGATTATACGCTGTTGTTAGTCCAATCGGTATTTACCAAATCCCTCCGCACTGAGCCATCACACATAATTTCACCCAACACATCCCGATAGCTATCGGGAGCCTGTGATGAAATTATATTTGGTATAATTTCCAGCAAATCCTATAAATAAAGCATCTTTGCCCACCAATTAAAAAAGATGTCCACAACGCTGTACAAAGACGCTAAAAAAACATTGAAGCTTTCGCTCCCCATCATTTTTGGTGAGCTGGCACAGATGGCCCTGCACATAATAGACACGGCTATGGCAGGCGCTTTGGGCTACAAGCAACTGGCGGCTGCGGCATTGGTATTGGGTGCATTAACCATTCCTTTTGTAATTGGTATTGGCATGACGATCTCTGTTTCGCAACTGGTATCAATGCACCATGGCCGTAAGGATGAAGAGCAGGTATCACATTATTTTTACAATGGCTTTTGGGTTTGTGCTATTACAGCTGCATGCATCTCCGTTACATTGGTGCTGGGTAAAAATATTTTATTTCATTTAAACCAGGATGCAGAGGTTGCACAGCTGGCCGTACCCTTTATGCAACTGATGGGCTGGAGCGTAATACCCATGTTGCTTTTTATGGCGCTTAAACAATTTACAGATGGGCTGCAACACACCCGGACAGCCATGCTGATTTCAATATTAGCCATGCCGCTCAATGTATTTATAAACTGGTTACTAATTTTTGGCAACTGGGGTTTTCCCCGGCTGGAGTTGGTGGGCGCAGGCTGGGGAACACTTATTACCCGGTCGTTAATGTTTATTTCGCTCGGGGCTGTAATATTGTGGCATCCACTATTTAAGCCCTATGTTTCCATCAGAAAAAAACAATGGGTTTTAAACATACAAACAATTAAAGCCCTGTTGCATATTGGCATACCCAGCGGCCTACAGGTTGGCATGGAAGCCGGTGCCTTTGCTGTTTCCGGTTTAATGATTGGCACTATTGGCGCAGTAGCACAGGCAGCACACCAGATAGCTTTGAGCATGGCGTCTCTTACTTTTATGGTTTCTATGGGATTGGCACAGGGCAGCTCCATCAGGGTGAGCAATGCCTACGGCGCTAAAAACCCCCTGCATATTTTATCTATCGGAAAAAGCACCCTGATTACTGCATTGCTGTATGGAATTATTTGTGCCATCGCATTCATAGTTTTCAACCACACGTTACCCTTATTTTTTAATAAAAATGAAAACGTGGTTAGCCTGGCAGCATTGTTTTTATTATTTGCAGCTGTGTTCCAGATTTCAGATGCCACACAAGCCATCAGCGCAGGATTGCTGAGGGGAATTAAAGATGTAAAAATCCCTACCTTGTTAATTGGCGTTGCTTACTGGGTAATTGGTATTCCCGTAGGTTATCTGTTGGCATTTCATACCAGCCTGGGTGCCATTGGCATCTGGATTGGTTTTATTGCAGGCCTCTCCTGCTCCAGTATATTTTTATCTGCCCGCTTTTTAAGGATGGCTAAAAAAATATAAAACGTATTTTACAAAATCCCGTAATCCAACTTCCTTTTTTGAAACTACAAATCAAATTATCAACAAACCTTTTAGCGTTGTATAATTGTATTTTTGCAATCACGGTCAATTAACGGCACTATACCAATATGCAGCACACAGAAATACGAAACGTATATGTAACCCGCTACCTCAGTCCATTGAGGGAAGGTGGCTCAATGCCTGCAATTGCAGAGGCTGATGATGGTTTTTTGTATGTACTTAAATTTAAAGGCGCCGGGCAGGGAATTAAAGCATTAATTGCAGAATTGATTGGTGGAGAAATTGCCCGTGCATTAGGCTTACGCATGCCGGAAATAGTATTTGCAAACCTGGATGAAACCTTTGGCCGCACAGAAGCGGATGAAGAAATACAGGATCTGCTGAAAGCAAGTACCGGCCTTAACCTTGCCTTGCATTATCTTTCCGGTTCAGTTACTTTCGATCCGGTGGTTACCAGCATTGATGCTACATTGGCATCGCAGATAGTGTGGTTAGATTGCCTGTTAATGAATGTGGACCGTACTGCCCGCAATACCAACATGCTGATTTGGCACAAGGAATTGTGGCTGATAGATCACGGAGCCTGTTTGTATTTTCATCACTCCTGGGATAACTGGCAGCAGCAGGCCCTCCGTCCTTTTACGCTCGTTAAAGATCATGTATTATTACCACTGGCAACTGAGTTGAATGCGGTTGATTCAACTGCAGGTTTATTGCTTACTGATGATATTATTCATTCAATCGTTTCATTGATACCCGATGAATGGCTGGTGGTTGATAGTCCGTTTACAACAGCAGAAGAACACCGGCAGGCCTATGAATCTTTTTTGATAACCAGAATTGCAAATTCAGCCATATTTATAAATGAAGCACAACATGCCCGAAAATAATCAATTTGAATATGCTGTAATTCGCCTGGTGCCAAAGGTAGAGCGGGAAGAATTTCTGAACGTTGGTGTAGTGTTGTACTGTGCCAAACAACAGTTTTTGCAAATGAAATATTTATTGAATGAAGATAAATTAAAGTTGTTTTGCAGGCAGGCAGATGTGGAAGAATTAAAATTATACCTGCATGCTTTTAATGAAATATGCCAGGGTGTTCACAATGCAAGCCCTATCAGCCAACTGCCCATTGCAAGCCGCTTTCG
>JBBQEA010000339.1:0-4433 GCA_038320245.1 Chitinophagales bacterium
CAAATATATTTTCCTTCAATAGTAACGCCGCATCTTATTTGTAGAATAATTTTGCACAATGGAAAAAGTAGAATGGAAAGTAGAGGGAATGGATTGTACCAACTGCGCCTTAACTATCAATAAGTACCTGAATAAAGAAGGTCTAAAAGAAGTAAAAGTAAATTTTATTGGTGGCGATGTTAGTTTTGAGATGAACGGCGCTGTTACAAAAGAATCCATCGCAAAAGGAATTGAAGGACTGGGATACCATGTAGTTGACGACCAACAATTGGTACCCGACAAAGAAAATCCAAAAGCTGATAACAGTTGGTTGTCAGTTGTCAGTGGTCGGTCGTCTTTCACCAATCACTTACAACGTTTTTTGTTTTGCCTGCCCTTTACATTGGTTTTAATGCTGCATATGTTGCCCTGGCACATTCATTTTCTGATGAATCCATGGATACAATTGGCAATTTGCATTCCTGTATATATCGTTGGGATGGGGTATTTTGGTGTAAGCGCCATTAAAAGCCTGCGGGGCGGCGTGCCCAATATGAATGTGTTAATTGCCCTGGGAGCCACTGCGGCATTTGTTTACAGCCTGATAGGTACACTGGGTAATTTTGGAATGGATTATGTTTTTTATGAAACTACAGCAACCATCATCACCCTGGTTTTTTTAGGAGAATTTGTAGAAAACAGATCGGTTGCCACCACACAAAAGGCATTGAACCAATTGGCCCGGCAGCAAAAAGTAATGGCCAACATGATTGCTTTTGATGATGAACATAAGGAAAATATTTTCTCTGTAGAGAATACACAGTTACGAGTGGGCGATTTGGTATTGATAAAAAGCGGGGAGCAGGTGCCCACCGATTGTAAAATATTATGGGGCGAAGGTTATGCCAATGAATCGTTACTTACCGGTGAAAGTGCCCCTGTTCGCAAGGAGAAAAAAGATACTCTTACCGGCGGAAGTTTGCTGACAGATGGTACCGTAAAAGCCCAGGTTACTGCCGTAGGGAAAGATACCGTTTTAAGTAATATTTTAAATTTAGTTAAACAGGCACAGGGAGAAAAGCCACCTATACAGCAGTTGGCAGATAAAATAAGTGCGGTATTTGTACCGGCAGTGATAGGAATTTCGTTGCTTACGTTTTTGCTGAATTATTTTGTTTTTGACATTAGCGGTACACAGTCTTTAATGAGGAGTATTGCTGTGTTGGTAATTAGTTGTCCTTGTGCAATGGGGCTTGCAACCCCCGCTGCCATTGCCGTAGGGCTGGGCAGAGCTGCAAAAAAAGGTATCCTTTTTCGCAATGCCAAAAGCCTGGAATTGTTTAAAAATATTACTACCGTTGTTTTTGATAAAACAGGCACTTTAACCAAGGGGCAGTTTAAAATTACCCGTTTTGAAACAACCATCGATCCCAATGAATTTAAACGGGTAGTGTATTCTTTGGAGAAATATTCTAATCACCCAATAGCAAAAGCAATCAGTAATGAATGGAAAATCAACAACCCGGTTTTCTGGAAAAAAATTGAAGAGATAAAAGGAGAAGGAATTGTTGCAGAAGACAATAACGGCAACCATTACAAATTGGGTTCGTACAAAATTACAGGCGCAAAGACAGCAGAAAATATCCACACAGCTTACCTGTTACAAAATGACCAGTTGATAGGCTGGTTTGATATGGATGATGAAATACGGGAAGAAGCAGTAGCAGTAATTAATTATCTAAATAACAAAAACATACAAACAATTTTATTAAGTGGCGATACAGCAGAACGCACCAACAAGGTTGCCCATGCGCTCGGTATTAAAGAAGTGTACGCAGAAAAAAGCCCGGCGCAAAAACTATTGATCATTGAACAATTGAACGCCAAATCTCCAGTGGCAATGGTGGGAGATGGTATAAACGATGCGCCTGCGTTGGCGAAGGCTACGATAGGTATTTCTATGAGTGATGCCACCCAACTGGCAATGCAAAGTGCACAGGTGGTTTTAATGAATAATGGAATCAGTCATTTACCGTTAGCGCTTGGTCTTGGCAAACATACATTTATCACCATCAGGCAAAATTTATTCTGGGCTTTTATATACAATGTTGTCGCTATTCCTGTAGCGGCTGTTGGCCTGTTGCATCCTGGTGTTGCAGCGCTGGCAATGGGTTTTAGCGACGTGGTGTTGGCAATAAATTCAGTTCGGTTGAATTATAAAAAAGTAGTTTAATTTCAATGAATGCTTTATTATTAAAGAATTCATTTTTTTCTGTGTATAGCTTGATATTTCTGCTACTTAAGAAAAAAGAAAAAGATGCACATGTACTTTAGCAAAACTATAATCTGTTCTATCTGCAGTCAATTCATCAAATATTAAAAGAGTACTGGGGTTACGATGCCTTTCGGCCAATGCAGGAAGATATCATCAATGCCGTTTTAGATGGTAATGATACATTGGCCCTGTTACCAACAGGTGGTGGAAAATCTATCTGCTACCAGGTGCCTGCAATGAGCAAAGAAGGTATCTGTTTAGTGATAAGTCCGTTGATAGCATTGATAAAAGATCAGGTAGGAAACTTAAAAAAGAGGGGCATACCTGCATTGTCTATTTACTCCGGTATGAGTTTTTTAGAGGTAAAAAAAACGTTGCAAAATGCAGCTTATGGCAATTATAAGTTTTTGTATGTATCTCCCGAAAGGTTAGAAACCAATTTATTTTTGGAATTTTTACCTTCTATCAATGTAAGTATTATTGCTGTAGATGAAGCTCATTGTGTGTCCCAATGGGGCTACGATTTTAGACCACCTTATTTACGGATTGCCAACCTGCGGCAGCATTTACCTAATGTTCCGGTACTGGCATTAACTGCTTCGGCTACAAGAAAGGTGCAGGAAGATATCTGTGATAAACTGGCTTTCTCCCCCCGGCAACACCGTTTTCAACAATCATTTGAAAGAGCCAATCTTTCTTACAGTGTATTCAATGTGGCATCAAAGCAAAATAAATTACTGGAAATTTTACGTAATGTAAAAGGATGTGCCATCGTGTATTGCAAAAGCAGGAAACACACAAAAGACATAGCTGAATTATTAAAGCTTAATAAAATCAACGCCAATTTTTATCATGCCGGATTAAGTAATGAAGACAGAAATAAACGGCAGGAAGACTGGATCAATAATACAACCAGGGTAATTGTGTGTACCAATGCATTTGGGATGGGAATTGATAAACCGGATGTTAGGGTGGTAGTCCATTACAGCGTGCCGGATTGTCTGGAAAATTATTACCAGGAAGCAGGTAGAGCAGGGCGGGATGGTAAAAAATCCTATGTTGTATTGCTTTATAATGAAAGAGAATTGGAGGAGTTAAAGCTGCAAAGCAATATCCGTTTTCCGGATAGGGAAGAAATAAAAAAAGTGTACACTGCCGTTATGAATTCAATTCAGGTGCCGGCCGGTGCAGGCGAAGGATGCAGTTATGATTTTGATATCGTTTCTTTCGCCCAGGCATTTAAGGTAGATGCCCTTACAGCAACCTATGCCATTAAAACGCTGGAACAGGAAGGTATTTTATTATTTAGCGACACATTTTTTAAACCACCAACGGTAGTATTTAATTGCGACCAACAAACTCTTCGTGATTTTGAAGTGGTACATCCGGACTTGGATGATATTGTAAAAGGACTTTTGAGATCATACGAAGGCATTGTTGATTTTCCCACTTCTATTAATGAAACCCTGTTGGCAAAGTTTGTAAATAAGCCTAAAGACTATATCATTCAGCAACTGGTGCGTTTGCAACAATTAGGGATTATAGAATATGTAAGGCAAAAGGAAAGTCCGCAAATAACCTTATTGCTAAACAGAATGTATATGGATAGTTTTGTAATTAACCTCGATAATTATTTACAACGAAAGCAACAATTTGAAGAAAGAATACAAGCCATCATACAATACGTATTACAGACAACCGACTGCAGGAGCAAGGTTATAGCAGCGTATTTTAATGACAGCGGTGTAAAACGTTGTGGCATTTGTGATAATTGCATCAACTTAAAGTTAACGCCGGTAAGCATGTTGGATTTTGAAAATATAGAGGCGCATCTCTACGCACTTATCGTTGAAAGAAATATAACTGTCAGCAATTTATTAACGCAGTCAAAAAAAATGCAGCAAGAAAAATTATGGACTGTGTTTAATTATTTACAAGCCGAAAAAAAAGTTTTTGTAAACAAGGAGGGTTATCTTGAGATTGTTTAATTAGTAAAGCGATATTTTTTACAAAGTTTAAACACTTTTAAATGTGGCAAAAAAAAGGGACCAAGATAGAAATCTAGTCCCGCTTTAAAATCCAATATCCTATGAAAAACCAGAGCGAAGATAGGAGGATAATTAAAGCATTACAAGCTTTTCTTTGCTTTTTTCTCTAAAATTATTTTAAGGTATTGCGT
>JBBQEA010000340.1:0-4412 GCA_038320245.1 Chitinophagales bacterium
ACAACGAAAATCAATTGATGGTAACAGTACCATCTACCGCTGTAATATTTGACAAGAGCAAAAGTTTTGTAATGATTTTTAACGACCGCAATAATATTGAAACCAGACAGATTGAGGTTTTTAGACAGGTATCTGGAACAACTTATATAAACGCCGGATTAAAAGAAGGAGAAAAAGTGATTACAGTAAACCAATTGTTGATTTACGATGCCCTAAATGACTAACTAACCTATGAACAAGTTGATAAGAAATATTATAGCCTTTTCCATTAAAAATAAACCCTTTACATTTTTTGGAGTAGGCGTTCTGGTGATTGCAGGTTTTATAGCATTTAAGAATATGCCGATTGAAGCATTTCCGGATGTTACCAATACACAAATTATAATTGTAACAGAATGGAATGGAAGAAGTGCCGAAGAGATAGAACGTTTTGTAACAACACCGGTAGAAATAGCCATGAACTCGGTGCAGAAAAAAACGAGTGTGCGAAGCATAACCATGTTTGGTCTGTCGGTTATTAAAATCATTTTTGAAGATGACGTAGAAGATTTTTTTGCCCGGCAACAGGTAAACAACCAATTGAGAAATGTGTCGCTGCCCGATGGTGTTTCGCCGGATGTGCAACCACCGTATGGGCCTACCGGCGAAGTATTTCGCTACACCTTGAAAAGCCCCAACAGAGACTCCAGAGATTTGCTGACGATACAGAATTGGGTAATCGACCGGCAGTTGCGTTCTGTGCCTGGCGTAGCAGATTTGGTAGCATTTGGCGGACAAGAAAAAACCTATGAAGTAAGTGTAGACCCCAATCGCCTGGCCAAGTATGAAATTACACCATTGCAGGTTTTTGAAGCCGTGAACCAAAGCAATATCAATGTAGGTGGCGATGTGATAGAAAAAAACAGGCAGGCTTATGTGGTTCGGGGCGTAGGGCTAATTCAAAGTATCAATGATATAGAAAATATCATTGTGGCAGATGCAGGCGGTAATCCTATATTGGTTAAAAATCTTGCGGATGTAAAAGAAAGCGCAATGCCAAGGGTAGGCCAGGTAGGCTTAAATGCAGAAGATGATGTAGTGGAAGGGATTGTGGTAATGCGGAAAGGCGAAAACCCAAAGGAAGTATTGGGTAGAATAAAAGAAAAAATTACAGAACTAAACGAAAGGATTTTGCCGAAGGATGTAAAAATGGTTACATTTTACGACCGGGATAATCTTATGAATTATACCACCAGCACGGTGATGCACAATATGCTGGAAGGCATTCTATTTGTAACGGTGATTGTGTTTTTATTTATGGCCGACTGGCGCACAACATTTACAGTTTCCATCATTATTCCCTTGTCGCTACTCTTTGCATTTTTATGCTTAAAATTAAAAGGCATGAGCGCCAACCTGCTGTCGTTGGGAGCGGTAGATTTTGGAATCATCATAGATGGTGCAGTGGTTATGGTGGAAGGCGTTTTTGTAACCCTCGATCATCTTGCCCATAAAAAGGGAATGACAGCTTACAATAAATTGGCCAAAGGCAGCATCATAAAGAAAACCGGTGCCGAATTGGGCAAGGCCATCTTCTTCTCAAAACTAATTATCATTACCGCCCTGTTGCCCATTTTTGCTTTTCAAAAAGTAGAAGGTAAAATGTTTTCGCCATTGGCTTACACACTTGGGTTTGCTTTGTTGGGGGCATTGATATTTACTCTTACGCTGGTACCGGTGTTGTGTCATATTTTTTTGAATAAGAATGTAAAAGAAAAAAACAATCCGTTTGTAAATTTTTGGAATAAAATTGTAGAGCAGGGCTTTGCCTTCACATTCAGACATAAGCGAAAGACGCTCTTTGTGTCAGTAATAGTAATTGTTTTGACCTTTTTCTCCGCAAAGTTTTTGGGAACTGAATTTTTACCCCAGTTAAATGAAGGGGCACTTTGGGTAGAAGCTAAATTCCCCATGAGCCAAAGCCTTAAAGAAACCGTTGCACAAACTACAATGCTCAGAAGGGAGCTGCAAAAATTTCCGGAAGTAAATGGTATTTTGTCTCAGGTGGGAAGAAGCAATGACGGCACCGATCCCAGTGGTTTTTATTATGTGCAGATGCAGGTAAATCTATTGCCCAAGGATGACTGGAAACGAAAAATAACGATGGACGGATTGGTGAGAGAGATGGACGATTCCTTATCAAAGTACCAGGGCATTGGATACAACTATTCGCAACCGATAATTGATAATGTAGCCGAAAGTGTGGCTGGTATCAATGCATCCAATGCAGTAAAAATATATGGAGATGATTTAGAGAAGCTGGACGAAATTGCCAACAATGTTATTAAACAAATAGAAAATGTGGAGGGCATAAAAGATGTGGGAATTTTACGAAATGTAGGGCAGCCGGAAATTAGCGTAATACTCGATCGGGAAAAGATGGCAGCTTATGGTGTAAAGGTAGCAGATGCACAAGCTGTATTGGAAATGGCTTTCGGCGGAAAAACTGCTACTCAAAAATATGAAGGTGAAAAGAAATTTGATGTAAGGGTTCGCTACTCAAAAGAATACCGGAAAGATGAATTGGATATTGCAAACCTTAAAGTGCCCACCATTACGGGTGTTAAAATACCGCTGAAAGAAATTGCGACAGTTAAAAAAATTACCGGACCAGCATTTATTTACCGGGATAATACCAAACGTTTTATTGGGGTAAAATTTTCTGTACGTGACAGGGATTTGGGAAGCACAATTGAAGAAGCGCAAAAGAATGTTGAAAAAAACATCCTGCTACCTGCCGGCTACAGCGTAGGCTGGACGGGTGAATTTGAAAACCAGGTACGTGCCACCAAGCGCCTGGGCGAAATGGTACCGGTAAGTTTGGTAGGTATATTTGTTTTGTTGTTCATCATGTTTGGGAATGTAAAAGATTCATTACTCGTATTGGCAAATGTACCTTTTGCAATCATCGGCGGCATCATTGCCCTGCATATTACCGGAACAAATTTTGGCATCTCTGGCGGAGTTGGATTCATTGCCCTTTTTGGTATCTGTATTCAAAATGGAGTTATATTGATTGCGGAGTTTCACAACAATTTAAAAAAGAAACTGCTGCTGGAAAATGCCATAAAAGAAGCGGTAAAAGTTCGTACAAGACCGGTAGTGATGACAGCCCTTATGGCTTCCATCGGATTATTGCCCGCTGCACTCAGCACCGGCATTGGCTCAGAATCTCAAAAGCCGCTTGCAATCGTTATCATTGGAGGTTTAATAACAGCCACCATTCTTACCCTATTGGTATTTCCAATTATCTTTTGGATTTTTAACCGGGAAAAAAAAGAGGCCATCGAGTAAGTTGGTAATTGATAGTAAATAATTTTTGTTGAACTTTTCTAGTAACGATTGCTAAAATTTAACCATGAAACAAATACCGAATATTTTTACTTTAATGAATCTGTTTTTTGGATCTGCAGCCATTGCGATTGCTTCACAAGCAGAACTTTTTGTGCAGCATTCAATCAATGATTACAATAACGCAGCACTCGAAAAACTATCAACAGCTGCATTACTAATCTTTGTTGCCGCATTGGTTGATTTTTTAGATGGATTTGTTGCAAGAATGTTCAATGCCTGTTCCGAAATGGGCAAACAACTGGATTCGTTGGCTGATGTAGTAAGTTTTGGCGTAGCACCCGGAGTAATTATTTACCAATTAATTCAACTGGGTTTAACAAAAGAAACAGGTGCAACTGGTATTGCTATTTACTGGATGTTGCCCTCCTTTTTACTGGGTTGTGCTGCTGCTTACCGGCTGGCAAAATTCAACCTGGATACAACTGCCGCAGATGGATTTAAGGGCGTTCCAACGCCGGCTGCAGGTCTGTTGATTGCCTCTCTGCCATTGATACTGCAGTGCGATATCGAGTGGATCAATTTGAATCAATGGCTACTTAACAGATGGGTATTATACTCGCTGATATTTGTATTGAGTAGCCTGATGGTTTGCAATCTGCCGATGATGTCACTGAAGTTTAAGGACGCATCTTTAAAAAAGAATACCCCCAGAATTGTATTGCTGCTGATTTCAATATTGACGATTCCTTTTATAAAGTGGCTGGCTATTCCGTTTATTTTTGGCACCTATATACTTTTGTCATTGCTACTAAAAAGAAAACAACAAACCAGCTATGTTAATTAAAATTTACTGAACACCTGTTTGATGGATCAGACCTTCATTAATACAAAAGCCAAGCAATATTGGCTGGATAAAAATCTTGCATTATTCTTTGATCAGCTTTCCATCTTTTATAATTAGCCGGATATTCCGGATAGCTTTTATATCAACCGATGGATCTCCTTCTACGGCTATAACATCTGCCTTTAATCCTGGTTTTATTCTTCCAATTTTATCAGCATAACCAAAAAAAGCAGCA
>JBBQEA010000341.1:0-4366 GCA_038320245.1 Chitinophagales bacterium
TAAAATTGGCTATTGTCAATCAACAAACCATTTATAAATCACCGATATTTGCTCCCCGGTCAAATTGAATTTATTAAAAAATACCAGTAATCTGTTTTAGCCATGAAGGATTTTCAATATATAACGAACGCACATCCTGCCTACATCGAAAATTTATACAACGATTATTTGGCAAACCCCGACAGTATTGACGTGGAATTGCGCAAGTTTTTTGAAGGCTTCGATTTTGCTGTTGAAAACAACGTGGCTAAAGGTAACGGTGCAGCTTCAGCAGCAAAACCTGCAGCAGATTCAGCCGTCAACCTATCTCAAATTGAAAAAGAATTGAGTGTTTATCAGTTGATTGTGGCTTACCGGCGCAAGGGGCATTTAATTGCTAAAACTAATCCCATCAGGGAAAGAATTGACCGCAAGGCAAATTTAGGATTAGAAAACTTTGGTTTTAGTGATGCTGATTTGGATACCAGTTTTGAAGCAGGAAAATTTGTGGGATTGGGAAAAGCCTCTCTCAGAAATATTGTGGCTCATCTGCAAAAATGCTATACCCACAATTTGGGCGTAGAATTCAGCAGTGTAAACAGCCGGCGAAAAAGAGACTGGATCATCAATGCCGTTGAGCATACCATGCAGGAAGCTGTGCCATTGGAACAAAAGAAGAGGATATTACAGAAGTTGAATGAAGGGGTAATGTTTGAGAAATTTTTGCACACCAAATATGTAGGTCAAAAAAGGTTTTCATTAGAGGGAGGCGAAACAACGATTGCTGCGTTGGATGCAATCATTAACACAGCATCTTCCAATAATGTACAGGAGGTTGTAATTGGTATGGCGCATCGTGGCAGGTTAAATATTCTTGCCAATATCATGGGTAAAACCTACGAGCAGATTTTTAGTGAATTTGAAGGAACGGCTACGCCGGATACAACCATGGGCAGTGGCGATGTTAAGTATCACCTTGGTTTTAGCAGTGAAGTAGAAACTGCTTCCGGTAATAAAATTAATTTAAAATTATGCCCTAATCCATCGCATCTGGAAGCTGTAGACCCACTGGTGGTGGGCTTTGCAAGAAGTAAGGCAGATGTTTTATACAATAGTGATTTCGATAAAATTTTACCCATACTTATTCATGGAGATGCTTCCGTTGCAGGACAGGGCATTGTGTACGAAGTATTACAAATGAGTAACCTGAAAGGATATTACACAGGAGGGACGGTTCATTTTGTAATAAATAACCAAATTGGTTTTACAACCGATTTTACAGATGCCCGCAGCTCAGATTATTGTACATCCATAGCTGCAATGGTAAAGGCCCCGGTATTTCACATCAATGGCGATGACCCGGAGGCTGTTGTAAAAGCAGTGCAGATTGCCACCCATTACCGGCAGGAATTTAACAGCGATATTTTTATTGATATGGTATGTTACCGCAAGCATGGCCACAATGAAGGTGATGAACCTAAGTTTACACAACCGCAGTTATATGCTTTAATTGATAAGCACCTTAACCCAAGAGAAGTGTACACCCAATACCTGCTGGAAAATGGCGAACCGGATGCACAGGCTTTGGCCAAGGATATGGAAAAGAAATTTTTGGCAGATTTGCAGGAGCGGCTCGATGAAGTAAAACAAAACCCATTGCCCTATACTTTTCAAAAGCCGGAACTGTGGTGGAAAACCCTGCGTCGGTCCAGTGAAAATGATTTTGACCAATCTCCCATAACGGCTATTGATAAAGAAAGTTTTAAGTTATTATTTGATGGAATGATGAAATGGCCTGCCAATTTTAAGCCTTTGAAAAAGATTGAAAAACTGTTGCAGGATAAAATAAAATTGTACAACGACGAGCGCAAAATAGACTGGGCAACCGGCGAGTTGATGGCGTATGGAAGTTTATTAATTGAAGGTAAAGATGTACGCATGAGCGGGCAGGATGTGCAGCGTGGAACTTTTAGTCATCGCCATTGTGTAATACATGATGAAAATACCAATACACCTTATAACCGGCTGGATCATTTTACAGAAAGCCAGGCACCCATGCGGATTTACAATTCTTTATTAAGTGAATATGCCGTGTTAGGATTTGAATATGGCTACGCAATGGCCAACCCCAACGCATTGGTACTTTGGGAAGCACAGTTTGGTGATTTTTGTAACGGTGCACAAACAATAATTGACCAGTTTATTGCGACTGCAGAAACCAAATGGCAGCGGATGAACAGCGTGGTAATGTTGCTGCCGCACGGCTACGAAGGACAGGGCCCGGAGCATAGCAGCGCCAGAATGGAAAGGTTTTTACAAATGTGTGCCGAGCAAAATATGGTGATAACCAATATTACCACCTCAGCTAATTTCTTTCACCTGTTGCGCCGGCAGTTAACCTGGCCGTTTAGAAAACCATTGGTAAATTTTTCACCAAAGGCCAACCTGCGCCATCCGGGCAGTTACAGTGCTGAAGATGATTTTTTAACAGGCGGGTTTAAAGAAATACTGGATGATACATTTGTAAAAGATGCCGCCGAAGTAAAGAAGGTATTGCTTTGCAGCGGTAAGGTATATTTTGATTTAGCCGATCGTCAGCAAAAGGAAAACAGAACAGATGTGGCCATCATCCGGCTGGAACAAATTTATCCTTTACCACAGCGGCAACTAGATGCATTGTACAGCAAATACAGTAAAGCCATCTGGCATTGGGTACAGGAAGAACCATTGAATATGGGCGCTGCAACTTTTCTTAGAATGAACGTGCAGAACATCAACTTTTATATTATAAGCCGCAGTGCCAGTGCATCTACCGCTACGGGCTATTCAAAAATACATGCCAAAGAACAATTGGCTATTATTGATAAGGCATTTAGTATTTAGTGGTAGAATATTTTTGTATGATACCGGCTTTAGTGGCCGGTATTTTTGTTAACGGTTAAAATTAATCAGGAATAAGCTCAAACTTGCTTTGTGTCATCCCGACGGAAAAGATTATTAAGTTAAAATGGGTTATTAAAATATCGAATATCGAACAGTGAATAGTGAGTGCATGGCTGGGTTACTTCATTATTGGATATTCCTTGTTCAATATTCATTATTATTTTTTCTTAACCTAATTACATTGCCTGCACCTAAAACGACCTACTTAATATTTTCAAAAATAACCGAAGCACCCTGCCCTACACCCACGCACATGGTAGCGAGACCATAGGTTCCTTTCCTTTTTTTAAGTTCATGTAAAAGGGTAGTAGCAATACGAACACCGCTGCAGCCTAAAGGATGCCCTATTGCAATGGCACCACCATTTACATTCACCATTTCAAGATCCAGGCCTAATTCATGTATACAAGCAATGGATTGGGCAGCAAATGCCTCATTCAATTCCACCAGGTTAATATCAGTAATGTTGAGGCCTGCTCTTTGTAAAGCCTTTGTGGTGGCAGGTACTGGGCCTATCCCCATAATAGACGGATCTACGCCTGCAACAGCCATACTCGTTATTTTTGCCATAGGCTGCAAACCATATTTTATTACAGCCGCTTCACTCGCCAATAACATTGCTGCGGCGCCATCATTGATACCGCTGCTGTTGCCTGCTGTTACTGTACCATCTTTTATAAATGCCGGTTTTAACAAGGACAATTTCTCCAGGGAACTTGTCCGGGGATGTTCATCTTTATCAAAGTCAATTAGCTCTTTTCCTACCTGAATTTGGATCGGTATTATTTCATTGGCAAATTGATTGGCTGCATAAGCGTTGGCATATTTCTGCTGACTTTCATACGCAAATTCATCCTGCGCATGCCGGCTGATGTTCCATTGCTTCGCAATATTTTCTGCTGTTTCACCCATGTTGTAGGGATGGTATAATGCAGCCAATTTTTTATTGATAAAACGCCAGCCCATGGTGGTATCAAACATCTCCGTATCCCTTGCAAAAGCTTCATTGGCCTTGGATAGCACAAAAGGTGCCCTCGACATACTTTCTACGCCGCAGGCAATGTACAAGTCGCCATCGCCACACATAATGGCACGGCCTGCATCCATAATGGTCTGCATGCCGCTTGCACACAAACGGTTTACAGTTAGGCCGGCAACGGTTACGGGTAGCCCGGCAAGCAAGGCGGCCATCCTTGCCACGTTGCGGTTGTCTTCGCCACTTTGGTTGGCAGCGCCGGCAATTACCTCCTCAATGGCATTGATATCTACAGATGGGTTTCGGCTGATGATTGCCTTTATTACTGCTGCCAGTAAATCATCCGGCCTTATATTGCTTAAAGCGCCGCCGTATTTACCAACAGGGGTTCTTACGGTATCGATTATATAGGCTGTTTGCATAAAATTATTTTTGATCCGGGCAATTATTTTTTAATCATCATTGTTG
>JBBQEA010000342.1:0-4360 GCA_038320245.1 Chitinophagales bacterium
TTTTTCATGATACTCTGCGCCATGCCTGCTTTGCTGGCTTTAGCCTTAAAGCGTTCTACCACTCTTTCCTGCTGGCGAATATAATCCTGCTGGTTTTCAAAAGCCTTCTGCTGCATATCAATCCGCAAAGCTTTTTCCTGCTGGTAGTAAGTGTAATTACCAGTATAAAAATGCATTTGCTGCTGGTAAATTTCAACAATTTTGTTTACCATTCTATCTAAGAAAAAGCGATCGTGACTTACCACTACAACTGCACCCTGATAATGACTTAAATATTTTTCCAACCATTCAATACTCGGCATATCGAGGTGATTGGTAGGTTCATCCAACAGCAACACATCCGGTTTCATCAAAATCATTTTTGCCAATAAAACCCTCATACGCCATCCTCCACTAAAATTTTTGTAGGGCTTTTGCAGATTTTCGTTGGGGAATCCTAACCCTTGTAAAACTTCTTCTGTTTTATGGTGAATACTGTAGCCATCCAACACATCTAATTCATGCAACTTGTCTGTATATTCAATTGCTAAACTTTCATCACCCGTTTTTTCTAATTCAATGCCAAGGGCTTCAATTTCCTTTTCTAATTCCAGCACTCTTTCAAAAGCACCCATGGCAACCTGTAGCACAGAGTCGTTGGTATCAAAACTCAACAGGTCCTGATGCAAAAAGCCAATGGTGGTTTCTTTGCCTTGTTCAACCGAGCCCTTGCTGGGTAAATATTGCCTGGTAAGTACTTTTAATAAGGTTGATTTACCGGTACCATTGTACCCGATAAGGCCAATACGTTCATTGGGTTGTATGTGCCAGGTTGCATCTTCTACAATCGTTCTGGCTCCAAATTCAAATGTTAAATTTTGTAATCCTAATAGCATAAAAAATTGATCGGTCTTTAATTTGGCGGCAAAAGTAATTCAATCGGCAAACTATTCCCTTTATTTGATGTTATCTTGTAGCTTTGCAGCAAAAATAATAACGTTTCAATGAAGAAAACACTCATACTTTTTGCAGTTGCCGCCGCCCTTTTTACTATTTATTGGTTCCAGTTCAGTGAAAAAACTAGTCCCGATGCACCGAGGCAACAAGCACTTAAAGTTAACAGGCACGATGCGATATTTAATGGCAATATTGATTCTTTATTGCAAAATTATTTTGAAATAAAAGCTGCTTTAGTAGAGGCTGACAGTATTAAAGCGAAACTTGTAAATAATAAATTGGTCGATTTTTTAGGCAGATTAAATATTGATGAACTTAAAAAAGACACCGCAGGTATATTTGAAAGCGCTACCATGTTTTTAACTGATATCAGGGCAAATGCTGTGAGCTTTGGAACCCAACAATCCCTTAATGAAATGAGGCAGGATTTTAAAGGTATTAGTGAAAACCTGTATCCCTTTCTTAAAACAATTCATTACGAAGGAAAAATATTGTATTGGCAAAATTGTCCAATGGCTTTTGGCGAAAATAACGGCGCCAATTGGATAAGTAACAGCGAAGAAATCATCAATCCTTATATGGGCAAACATCATCCGGAATATAAAGGAACCATGCTGCATTGTGGCGAGGTAAAAGATTCTATTAAAGCACAATAATAAATAAACAGCTTTAGAATAAGGATTAACCAAGTAATAGAAAACTTATTCATCTGGCAGCAAAATTTTCTATGAGGTTTATACTCTTCTTAATTGTACTCTTTTCGCTCCCTTTTGTAGCATTCTCTCAAAATAAAATCACCATCAGTGGCTATGCAAAAGATGCTCAAAGTGGTGAAACACTTATTGGTGCAACTATAAGTGTACGGGGGCAATCAAAGGGTATTAGTACTAACCAGTTTGGGTTTTATTCGCTTACACTTACCGAAGGGAACTATGAGCTAATCTGCTCCTATGTTGGCTATCAGCCTTTATTATCATCTATTCAACTTACGCAAGACAGGCTCTATAATTTTAACCTGATACCTCGTGATGCATTGACTGAAGTTGTTATCACCTCTAACAAAAGGGATATAAATGTAAAGAATGCACAGATGGGAAAATTTGTTTTACCAATCGAACAAATTAAAGCGGTGCCGGCATTTTTGGGAGAGGTGGATTTAATTAAAACCATTCAGCTTTTACCGGGTGTACGCAACGCCGGCGAGGGAAGTGCAGGGATATATGTACGGGGTGGCGGGCCAGATCAGAATTTGATTTTATTAGATGATGCAATCGTTTATAATACCGGGCATTTATTTGGATTCTTTTCAATTTTTAATTCGGATGCCATTAAAAATGTTTCACTGATAAAAGGTGGAATGCCTGCTCAGTATGGTGGCAGGTTATCGAGTGTGCTGGATATTTCCATGAAGGAGGGTAATGATAAAAAATTTCAGGTAGAAGGTGGGATAGGAGCCATTGCTTCCCGGTTATCCATACAAGGACCTATCAAAAAAGACAAAGCTTCTTTTATAATTTCCGGCAGGCGCACTTACATAGATTTATTGGCAAAACCATTTATAAAAAAAACCAGTCAGTTCAATGGTTCCGGCTATTATTTCTATGATTTAAATGCTAAACTCAATTACAAGTTTTCTGAAAAGGACAGGCTTTACATTAGTGGTTACTTTGGCAGGGATGTATTTGATTTTGTAAATGGTAAGCAAAGTCTGAATATAAAAATTCCCTGGGGAAATGCTACCGGATCTATCAGATACAACCATATTTTTAACAAACGCCTGTTTGGAAATACAACTGCTGTTTTTAATAATTACAATTTTACTTTTAATGCATTACAAAACAATTTTTCCGTTAAGCTTGCATCGGGTATCAGGGATGTTAGTTTAAAGCAGGATTTTGATTTGTATCCTTTTACAGGCCACAAAGTTAAATTTGGAGGCATCTATACTTATCATAAGTTCACTCCATCGGTAGTAAGTGGTACACAGGATTCTGTTCAGTTTAAGCCTTTAAATGCACAGGCCAAATATGCCCACGAAGCCGCTTTATATGTGCAGGATGATTGGGAGATTAATGATAAAATAAAAATTAATGCCGGGCTTAGATACAGTATGTTTCAGCAAATTGGGCCTTTCAAAATTTATCAGACTGATGCCAATCTCAACCGCACAGACAGTACTGTATATAATAATGGCCAACCTGTAAAAACATATGGAGGATTGGAGCCCCGGTTTACCATGCGCTATGCAATAAATGACGCAACTTCTATAAAAGGATCAGTAACCCGTAACCTGCAGTACATTCATTTGGTTAGTAACTCAGGTACTACCTTGCCAACTGATTTATGGGTGCCAAGTACCTATAAAGTAAAGCCACAAATAAGCTGGCTGTATGCAGCCGGGCTGTTTAAAAACTTTAAGGAAAATATGTACGAAACCTCTGTGGAGCTGTATTACAAGCAAATGCAGAACCAGATAGAATATGAAGAAGGATATACCCCCAACACACTGGAAGACACTGAAAACTTTTTTACGTTTGGTAAAGGATGGAGCTACGGTTCTGAATTTTTCATCAATAAAACCAAAGGACGACTTACCGGCTGGATTGGTTATACATTAAGTTGGACCTGGCGTAAATTTCCAGCCTTAAATTTTGGAGAAAAATACCCTGCAAAATATGATCGCAGAAATGATATGAGCATCGTTGCCATATACGAATTGAGTAAACGCTGGAAACTGTCTGGTACGTTTGTTTATGGAAGCGGCAATGCTGCCACCTTACCTCAACGTTTTTACCTGGTAAACGGAGTGCTTACCCAGGAGTATAGCCGAATAAACGAATACCGGCTGCCGGCCTACCATCGGATAGATGTAGCTGCCATTTTAACTCCCAAAAAGAATGTAAATCGAAAATGGAAATCGGAGTGGGTATTCAGTATCTACAATGCTTACAGCAGGCAAAATCCTTATTTTATTTACTTCGATCAAACCGGAAGTCCACTAGATGGCACGCTTAGAGTACAGGGAAAACAGGTGAGTCTTTTCCCCATTATACCTTCCGTTACTTTTAATTTTAAATTTTAACCAGTTAGGTATTCCTGTTGGATGATTAAGTCAATCTATACCTGTTTAGTGTTAATTCATTGATAGGTATGCACTAATATTAAATATCAGCGGTAATTTTGCCATTACATCATTCGCATCAAATATTTTGATTTCACAATTTGGAAATTGAATAATTTGTAATTACTTTGTAATAACAAAAAGACATTTATGGAACTCTCACCCGACTTGTCCGCCCCTATTTTATTTAAAGTATAAATAGTTGATAATGTATTATTTAAGTTTCTAAAAATGCTAATTTGCTGACCTAAGGGGTCAAAATGTATAAAATCAGGCAGATAAAGTACGCTACCAACTCGGTTT
>JBBQEA010000343.1:0-4359 GCA_038320245.1 Chitinophagales bacterium
GTTTCCCAATCACTATTTAAGCCAAGAATTTCAATTGTTTCTGCATTTTCAACTGCGAAAGTGAATTTTACTTTGCAATAATCTTTTGTTTTAAAATAAGTTTTTTGTACCATTTTTTTGTGTTTTGATTAAAACTTTCAGCTATTAATACGCAATGCAAAAAAAGGTAACCCTTGCAGTATCTGTCACTTATCCCCTTATGTGGATAAGTGCTGCTGATTAATATAAGAAAAATACGGAATAAGAAACAGGTTATTAGCAGGTATCAAATTGATTATGATTGATAATGGCTACATAGCTTTCATCCTTATTTGCGGACATAGCTAATATAGAATAATGTGTATAAATGCTGTTTGCTGCAGATTGAATTGATAAGATTAAGCATTTTGTTCGCAAACGAAGGCGAGCTGTGGCCTTGAATAAAAAGTGCTAGAAATTTTTCACATCAGCCGTTAAAAAATCAAGGCTGTTTGAGCCGGCACAAACTCTAAATTATTGAACTCCTTCGGCGAGTTCCTTGATTTTATCCGCCGCGGCGGATTGATCTTTTTTGTAACTTTTTTGCATCAAGGCAAAAAAGTAAATAGAGCCTAACTAAATCCTGACAAGCATTTGCGAAATAGGCGCCTAATCGTATAAATTGAGTCGACAGACATTGCATCGCCTTCTAAATTTCGCTGCTTTTTACAATCAGTTAAACCTTTCACAACATTTTTAACATAAAATCCTGCCAAACGTTTAATTATGGTATTTTTGGCACCATTAAAATTTTACTTATGAGTATTGGCTGGATTATTTTTATTGTTGCCACCATCGGCTGGCATGTTGGTATGTATGGAATGTTTAAAAAAGCAGGTATTGATGCCTGGAAAGCCCTGATTCCCTTTTACAATACCTGGTGCATGGTTCAAAAAATGCAATTACCTAAGTATTGGTTCTTTTTACAAATAATACCTATTGCCGGGCAGTTTATAACTATCTGGATATTGATTAAATTTACAGAGCATTTTGGCCGTTTTGGTATTGGTCACCATGCCTTAACCGTTTTTCTTCCTTTCATCTATTTCCCATACCTCGGTTTTAGTGATAAAGAACGATATGCTGGCAGTATGGTGGTAAATAATTACAAAAAATCAGGCACACGGGAGTGGGTAGATGCGGCAGCCTTTGCTATTGTAGCAGCTACGCTCATCCGTACATTTGTTTTTGAAGCCTATACCATTCCCACACCCTCCATGGAAAAAACATTGTTGGTAAATGATTTTTTGTTTGTGAGTAAATCTGCTTACGGCCCAAGAATACCAAATACCCCTATAGCAATGCCGTTTGTGCATCACACAATGCCTTTTGTAAACAGCAAGGCTTATGTGGAATGGATTCACATTCCTTACACAAGATGGTTTGCTTCACCCGTTGTAAGAAACGATGCCGTTGTATTTAATTTTCCTGCCAATGATACATTGATAAATGATGAAGAAAATTTTGGTTCTAAAGTTACCTATTACCAAAAAGTAAGAGAAGTGGGTAGAGATAAAGTATGGCAGGATTACGGTGACCTTATCATAACCCGCCCTGTTGATAAGCAGGAGAATTTTATTAAACGATGTGTGGCTGTTGCAGGAGATAAACTGGAGATTAAAAATGCAGTTTTATACATCAATGATGTGGCACAGACTGCACCGGAAAATTCTGAAATGAATTATGAAGTACACACCAATTCACCGCTGGATGAAGATGTACTTAAAGAGATTGGAATTCATACAGATCCTGACTTGCACGAATTTACTCCCTTTAATAGCGGGGTTTATTTTATAAACATGACGGAAGGTGAAAGAAAGCAATTGGCAGCTTTAAAAAATGTAGTAAAAGTTATACCTTATATAAATTCGGTTAGTCCGGAGCTGTATCCTTATTACGACACAGCTGCCCATTGGAGCATCGATAATTTTGGACCATTACAGGTACCCAAAAAAGGAGAAACAATTCAGCTGACTGCAGATAATTACATCCGCTACCAACGCTGTATTGGCGCCTATGAAGGCAACAAAATATCCTTTACCAACGGCAAGGCGTTTATTAATGATAAAGAAGCAGCCACTTATACTTTTAAAATGAATTATTACTGGCTGATGGGCGACAACAGACACAACTCCCTGGATAGCCGTTATTGGGGTTTTGTACCGGAAGATCATGTAGTGGGTAAAGCATCGCTCATTTGGTTTAGCTGGGAAAAAGGCCCAAGATGGAAGCGGTTATTCCGTTCTATTAAATAAGATATTTGGATAAGGGAAACAGTTTTATTTTATTATAATAAGCCACAAAGCATACTTTGTAGCTTATGTTTTTTAAACTTGCCTTTGTTGGTGTTCCTGCTATGAAATTAAAGAAATCAAGCTATTCCGGAAACCGGCGTTGGGTGTTAGTACCAACACCCGAAACAAAGCTTTAGTAGATGTAAGTATGTTGAAAGGAATGTTTTTACTTAATCGTTATAATGGTATGATGGAAATGTGTCAACTTTTTTGACTACAACCACCGATTGATAATATCTTCTGCCGTAAGTCAAAAGACATAACGACGGCTCACGGGGCAGTAAAATAGCTGGAGGCGTTAGAGGAAGACCAACAAGGGCGGAGGATTGGATCGTTGGTTTTAATCTGTAGGTTCAGCTTTTGTTCTTATCTGATGTGAAAATTTATCGAATAATTCAGCTGTTTTATTTCGTTTAATATACTGGTTGTTTCGACGAACATTTAAAAAACTTCGCTTTGGTGACCCGAAAATATATAAAGACAGGTTGGTAATATTATCTTGTTAATTCATGCAAGGCAAACAGGCCTGTATAATCTGTAAAGCCCGACTGGTGAATGATTTCAAGAATATTCCGGAAAAGAAAACCATTCTCTGCCAGGTTTGAAAAAAATACGATGGACAATTTTTTAGATGGTACAGTGATTACATAATTATTAAACCCACAGGTACTACCTGAATGAAACCAAACCAATGGACTGGCAGTATTATAAAACCACCCGGCACTGTAAAATGCATTGGCTACATCGCCTGCTGCAAAATGCATTCGTTGCATAATTGATGGCAAGTTCACCAGGCGGTTTTGTTGAATGCTTTTTATCCATTTACGGTAGTCATTAATAGAGGTGTACACGCCGCCGTCGCCTTTGGTTGCACTTGTTACACTCTGGTCGTTAAAAAAAGTATTCCCGCTACTATCTTTTGCGTATCCCATTGCCCTTTGTGCAATCAATGCATTTGGCTCATACAGCATCGAGGAATCCATGTGCAGCGGCGTAAATATTTTTTGTTTGATGAAAGCGGCGTAAGGTTGATGCGAAACTTTTTCAATAATAAGTGCAAGCAAACAAAAACCCGAATTGCTGTACCTGAATTGAGTGCCAGGCATAAAATAAGTAGTGTCATGTAATTGCAATAATTGCAAAACGTCTGCATCAAGCAATTGCTTTGTTTGTGTCGCCGGCATTAGTTCCTCGTAATCCAATATGCCAGAAGAATGTGTCAGCAGGTGCCTGATCCGAACCCTGTTACCAATACCGACGGGCAGCCCTGGCAGCCATTTTCCAATGGCATCATTTACTGAAAGTTGATGATGCTTCTCCAGCAACAATATGCCCATTGCCGTAAATTGTTTGGTAATTGAAGCCATGCGAAAATTGGTGCCTGCATCAATTTGTTTTGCGCTTTCTAAATCGGCAAGTCCAACCTGCTTATTGTACCATACTTTTCCATCACGCTCAATCAATAAAGCAAAACCTGGCTGGCCCTTCGGTTGCTGAAGCAGCAGGCTGTCGAGTTTTTTACCCAACTGTGCGATGCTGCATACACTATAAAAAAGGCAAAGGGTTAGCGTAGCAATCTTCATCATATTTTTAAGAATTGGCATTTTAAAATAAAGTAACTATTGTTGCCGATTTGTAATGTTCGGTTAAAATCAGGTAGTTGTTTTTAAAGACAGAGATTCCGGGAGTAAATATATTTAAATAGCCTTTATCTTCTTTATAATTTTTGCCTTTGTGGGTGTTCGGGATATGAAATTAAAGAAATCAGGCTATCCCGGATGCCGCCGTTGGGTGTTGCCACCATCGGACGAAACCAGGAATTGAAGGAGATGTTAGTATGTAGTAAAGAATGTTTTTGCTAAATCGTTATATTAGTGAGATAAAACATATCCACCTTTTTGGCCACAAACATCCACTCATCGGTGTTACCTTCTTGCGTTGGTAAAAAGGCATAACGGCGGCTCACTGTGCAGTTGAATAACTGGCTGAGTTAGAGAAAGACCAACAAGGTCGGAGAATAGTCAAATCAATTCATTAGTAACAGTAA
>JBBQEA010000344.1:0-4342 GCA_038320245.1 Chitinophagales bacterium
GAAATAATTTAAACGGCTGCGTAATAAAATAAAACAGTGTTGCTGTTAGTAAAGTTAAACCTGCAAACCGGCAAAACAATTTCATGGTGTTCTCCCCATGTAACCCAAACAGAAACAGGTAGAACCCATATTCCAGAGGAACCGTGAAATTATAAAGTACCATGTTAGCGTAAGGAATTTTTTTCAAATAATTGCCTGTTAGCTCAACAATCAAAATAAATAAAAGAAAAAAAGGTAACCAGCGTAATTTTCCTTCTCTAATGCCTTTCCATAAAATTACGCTGGTTGAGAATGCTAAAAATTCAGCTACATGATTTTGCGTTATTGTCATCTAGTGTATATTAGAAATCCATTGCTCCGCAAGCATTCGGGCACAATTCTCCATGATTATATACCGCTTTAGTTTTTTTGGATAATGTGTAATATTTACTGGAAACATCCCACGCAGGAGTATGTGACCCAGGTGCGTCAACTTTTCTTGTCGTAACAATAACTATTGTGCTTTGATTGTTATATACCTGGCTCGATACACTAGGGTTTTTTGCTCTATAAGCTGCTGATAAAATACTGATGCCATTCAGTGGGTCGGTTCCACCGGAATATCTCCTTAGAATTGCAGCCAGTGATCTAAATACACACTGATGAACCCATACTTTCCTCGAGAGAGAATCTTTTAATATTGCGTTTTCCTGACGATAATATTGCCTGAATTGATCTGCTTTAGGTCTTGCGGCATTTTTTGTTAAGAAGTAATCCACGGCTGCACAAGTTGTTCCCGGAATATTTGTGTCCCATACGGCTTCGTGAAACCCTGATGCTATACCACTCGTAGGAACAATAAATATTGTAGTTTTCTTTTGGTCAGGGTCTGCCCCAAAAAGTATCCATGCGCCATCAAATCTTGTAGAATCCCGGAAAAAATTATCAAGTGCGAAAATAATGCAACTGTCAACCCAGTAATCAGTTTGGAGATTTGGTTTTGGAGAAGGTGTTCCTGTCATCCTATAAATTCTATCAAAATTCCTGACCATATCCTGTGCTTCTACGGGATTTATAAGAAAATTGCCACTTCCGGATTTCTGACAAAAATCGTTTACAAGGATTGAATCCTCCTCATCAATTCTTAAAGAATCGTCGCCAGATCTAGCTGTACTTCCTTTTTTCTCTCCGTTCTGGTTATTACATGCGATCAATGCCATTAAATTCAATGACAGGCAAAAAAGAATTATTTTTTTCATAATCATTTTTTTTGAGTTTAAGGTTTTATTAGACCACTAAAGTCTAAAATCATTTCCATATCTGCAACAATCTTTTCACCTTTCTTTTACCGTTTTTTAACCCGAAGCAATTTGGGTGGTTTTCACATTGCTTAACTGTTTTTGATTTTAGAATATTTGTGCCATCATTCTTAACTATAAACTAAATCATCATGGCAACATTTAATGCAAAAACAATTACCAGCAATGCAAACGACATTAGTTTGGTATCGGCACCAGCAAAAGCAAAAAACAGCTTTTGCGAAATTTGGCCCGGAGCCAAAACAGCTTTGGGCCTTTTACAGGACATTATTAAAAACCCGATTGCAAAAGGTGCTATAGGCATTGTAATTGCGGCAGGAGATGCGGTAGCATCAAAAATTTGTTAAAGCTTTTGTTTATACGGATTGCCTTTGCAACAGATGTTCAAGCAAAGGCAATCCGTATATTTTATTTAATTTTTGCAAAAATTAAAATTTCAATAATGAAACGAGTATTAATATTATCTATTTTCTTTTGCCTTTCAATATGCACTTTTTCGCAAAATCATGAGTTTAAAATTTCGTGGACTTATGGACTTGCCGGTGGTAGTAAACCTACAACATCAATGTTAACAAGCGATGATGCTATCTCTGAAAAGAAAGCACAGGAAGTCATCAAAATTTTTCTCGAAAGTTCAAAACTTGATTTTAAGTGTATTTATAATGGATGTCAAAACAGGGCATCTGTTATGTCTTTTTACCTTCAGAAACAAGGTATAAAGCATTATAAAGTTTGGAATTTTGACCCTTTTAAAATTTCAATTTTTAATGCGCAGGACGCACTGAATGTAGAAGACCCCCTCAAATTAAGAACCGGTAAAATCTATTGGGATTTTCATGTGGCAATTACGGTACTTGTAAAAAGCAATGCTGATAAAAAGATTGATACGATGGTAATTGACCCTGCTTTTTCAGTACATCCTTTAAAGGTTTCTGAATGGCTGGCTTTGCAAAATTCCCCTAATTCTTATTATACATTTTTAGACCCTCTATGGTATAATTATGTTACCCTCCAACCCGGGCTTTTGTGGAATTGTAATAAAATGACAGACACCATTAAAATTCCAAATTGTTTCCCTTTTCTTTTAACTGGCGATTTTTATAAGTATGGAGGTTTTAATGAACCATTTGTTATAGCCGAACTGGCAACAAACGAACAAATTACTAAAGCAGCAAACGAGATTATTTATAAATTAAATCCCAGTGACCCTTTACGTAACCAACTATCAGTAGTTGTTTCAGATTATAATGGATTTAAGGATTTGCTACAAGGGAACATTCAACCAACCACAGATAATCCTTTTAAAAAATATCTCGAAACTTATAAGATTTCCTATAATAATTCGGTATTGTACTGGACAAAGGAATTAAAAAATCTCCAATAATAGTATATTAAGTTTTAGAAAATGAAGTTAGTACATTTTAGTAGTTAATACGTTATAAGCGATGATATCTTTCCAAAGATGTCATCGCTTTTTCTTCTTCTCATTTACAAACAACCCACTCGTATACCTATCATACAACTCAAACAAAAACTCTATCCTCTTCGTTTCATTAATAAAAGGTTGGGGGCGGTAACACAAATCCACCGCCTTATCTAACTGCTGGTGTGCTTTAACCAATAAGGGTGGCATGGTGTTGGGATCGTACAGATCGGCTAAAGAACTATTAGGAAACTGCAACCTTGCATCCAATACCGCCTGCGCTGCTTTTTCTACTGCTTCTTTTTGTTTATGGCTTGGGCTTTCGGGCCAGGGGAAGTTGTTGTAAACTAAACTATTTGAATATCTAAAGTCACTTTTTAATCTACCACAAACACTTTTAACCCAGGCCATGTGCATTTGTGAAGTAAGAATACCAAACATAAATAAAGTAGCATCAGGTACTGTTCTGGCCAAATCACTTGCGATTATTTCGTTAGCTAAAAAACCAATAGGAATATACTTTCTATTTTCAGATGATACTCCGGGAATTAAGAGATAATTAGTTTTCGGTTGCCTTATTTCACCAAAAAGCATTGGGAATTCGGAAAGTTTTCTAGTAGTTGGCCTGGTACTTTTAAGACGATATTCTTTTACAGATTGAACTCTTTTAATAACCTCTTTTAATTTGGAGTATTCATTAGGAGGAACATCCTTAAGCCAGATACACCATCTTTTGACATTATTAATAAATTCTTGAGAACCTAAAAATGGTCGAATTACTTTGAGTGATTCAGGTTCTCGTAAAACTATTTCATTTTTTTCTTCATCACTCAATAATAAATTACCTCCATCATTAGCCATACTGCCATAAGTAATTTCAGGAACTTGGCATATTGGTTTATTTCTAGAAGGAATAAAATTATCCCTTCCTTCTACTAAATAAGGATTAATATTCTTCGCCCTGACTTCATGTGGCTCGCCTTTTATATCATCATATTCAAAAATCCTTTTTTCATCAATTTCAAAATTTGCAAAGCCAATAATTACTACATGCACGGCTGCATTGCCTTTAGCCTCATTACCCCATTTAAATGTGCGGTGGGCAAAATGAATTTTTATTTTATAGCTGTTGAATAACTCGTTCCATAAAACACCTACCTGCTCGCCCTGGCTAATGGAGTTGGTGCTTACAAAGGCGGCTTTGGTGGCAGAGGCTCCAGAGGTGACACCTTTCAAAAAGGTGTCACCTCTTGCAGCGTACATGTACTGTGCGGCTTTTATATACCAGGCAGTAACATAATCCAAAACACCTGCTCCTTTTACGCTGTTAAAAATTAATTCCATGTCTGCTTTCTGTTCTGTATTTTGCAAACTCTTTCCTACAAAGGGCGGATTACCCAAGATATAATTATACTTCAAATTGTCTGTATCTTCTTTATTCCACACATCGCTTAACTGCTGTTGTAGCAAACTTTGCCAGTCAATCCTCAATGCATTGCCATGCACAATGGTTGCACTCTTACGCAGGGGCAGGCGTACATAGTATTCGCCAAAGGTTTCGCCGGCCAGCATATTAAGCTGGTGGTCCATCAACCACATAGCTACCTGTGCTATCTGTGCC
>JBBQEA010000345.1:0-4327 GCA_038320245.1 Chitinophagales bacterium
GTTAATGCGGTAATGTTAAGATTTATCATTTCATGCAGTTTGTTCCAGTCTGCTTCGTTAAATAAGGCATAGTCTCCAAAGCCTGCATTGTTAACCAGGTAATCAACCCTTATCTTTTCATATTCCAGTTGATGGTACAATGCTTCCACTTCTTCCAGCAGACTTAAATCTTTTGCAATAACTTTTGTCTTCACTTTATATTCCAGTTCTAAAAAGTTGGCTAATGTTTGCAACTTGTTTTCACTTCTGGCAACCAATACCAGGTTGATCCCATTTTTCGCAAATTCTTTTGCAAGCTCTAATCCTATACCTCCCGAGGCACCAGTTATTAGTGCATAGCTTTCATTTGTATTTGTTGTCATGTTGGTAATATTTTTAAAATTATTTATGACTGATAGCTTCGATTATTTCTTTTGATAAAGGTGAAATACCGGGATCGAAATAATGCGTAAGCTGTCCTTTTTGATTAATGAGATATTTAGAAAAATTCCAGGAAGGCGGTTTGCTGTTCCAGCCATTACTGGCTGCATTCGTGAGCCATTTAAATACAAGGTTTTGTCCGGTTGATTTAATTACGACACTCCTTGCCATAATAGGGAATGTAACACCGTAATTTTTTTTACAAAAAGCACCAATTTGTTCATCGGTTCCCTTTTCCTGCTCCTTAAAATCATTGGCGGGAAAGGCGATGATTTCAACAGTATTTTTATATTGTTGATAGAGCGTTTCCAATTCCGCATACTGGTTAGTATAGCCGCAGTCAGATGCTGTATTTACCAGTAAAATTTGTTTTCCTTTAAGGGTTGAAAAATCCAACATGCCACCATCGTTTATTGCCGTCTGCAACGAATAAAATGAAACTGCAGGTGTTGCTTTTGCATTGGTTAATATGGTTGAATTAGCTCCTGCTAATTTGGTAGCCCACATCAACATGGGGTACACCGCCTTTAATACTTTTTGTTTGGAAGTCATATTTTTTGAATGTCTGTTTATGTATGCAGTATATGCTGCAAATGCGATTAATAATGCCAGTAGTACAAAGCCGGTTTTTTTCAATCGGTTCATCAAATTACCTTTTTAAACAAATTCAATTTGCCTTTAAATGGTGGATATTTTATGGATGGATCAAACCAGGTGGGCGTTTTCATCACTGATTTCTTATGAGTGAAAGTATCAAAAGAAAATTTTCCATGATAACTTCCGGTGCCACTAAAACCACGGCCGCCAAAAGGCAGGTTGTGGTTGGTTAAATGCCAGCTGGCGTTGTTGACACAACTGCCGCCAAAGGCAACACTTTTCAGCCAGTCCTTTTCTTTTTCACTACTGGATGTAAACACATAAAAAGCCAAAGGGTTTTTATGTTGCCTGATTATTTCCATTGCGGCTGCTTTGTTCTTAAAAAGAATGATTGGAAGAACAGGGCCAAAAATTTCCTCTTGCATAATACTGGCATCCGGTTGTATATTTTCTATGATGGTAGGTTCTATAAACAACAGTTCTTTATTTGTTCTGCCACCGTATGCAATGCTGCCTTGCTCCAGGTAATTGACGATGCGGTTAAACTGTTTTTCATTTATTATTTTTCCATAATTGTAGCTCTCTTCCGGCTTATCGCCAAAAAAATCAAGAATGCATTTTTTTAATTCAGTTACCAATGCTGCATGCTGGCTTTCATGCACCAGCACGTAATCGGGTGCTACACACATTTGTCCGCAGTTGCTGAATTTTGTAATGGCAATGCGCCTGGCTGCCACTTTTATATTGGCATCGCTTTCCACAACGCAGGGGCTTTTGCCCCCAAGTTCTAAAGTAACCGGCACTAATTTTTCTGCAGCCATCTTGTAAATAATTTTTCCTACAGTAGTGCTTCCTGTGTAAAACACATGATCAAATGTAAAGTTGTTCATCATTTCCGGAATCACAGTTCCGCCATCTCCTTCCACATATAAAATATATTCTTTGGCAAATGTTTCTTCAATAATTTTTTTCATTATTGCTGCTGTAGCTGGTGCAAATTCACTGGGTTTAAGCACCACACAATTTCCGGCTGCAATGGCGCCAATGAGTGGGTTGAATAATAGTTGCAAGGGGTAATTCCATGGACCAATAATCAGCACTACGCCCAGCGGCTCTTTCATGATTTTGCTGGTAGAGGGAAGATTGAGCAGGTTGGTACTTACGCTTTCCGTGGCCATCCAGCTTTTTAACTTTTTAATGGCATAATTTAATTCGGATAGTACCATCCCATTTTCGGTAACCCAGCATTCTTCCGGGCTTTTTTTTAAGTCTGCATACAAGGCATTGTACAAATCCTGCTCTTGAAGGATTATGGAAGATTTTAGTTTAAGTAATTTTTCTTTTCTAAATTGAAAGGATTGTGTATTCCCATTGTCAAAATATTCACGAATATCGAACAGGCTATCTATTATATCCATTGCTAGTAAATTTATCTCAAGTTAGATATTAATCGTTTAGCAATTTGTAGTAGGAATTTATAACATGCAGTGACAGGGGTTAGAGGAAATTAGGGGATAGCTTATTGGTACCTGTGCAGCAGCTTTATTTGATACCCATCACTGTTTAACTTGAATGCGCTTCATCTGTATTGAGTTTTTCAATCTCTTTCTTAATTGAGTTTTTATGTTTCTCGTTTTGAGAGGAAGATTTTTTATCACATACTCTTTCCTGTACTTCCTGCAGACAAAAAATATTTCGCTAAAGATTTACTATCAAAACTCAAATACTATGGGTTAGAAACCCATAGGTTGAATACATTGACTGAAAGTCATTTGAGCGTAGGCTGAAGCCTATTAAAACTTTAAACTAAAGTTCATTGAAACTATTCAAGAATAAAATTCTGGTCGCTGTTAGGGCCTTCTTTGTGATGGGCTAAGTACGCTTGAATCATTTCATCGGTAATGTTACCGGTACTCCATGCCCCATAGCCTATACACCATAAATGACCGCCCCAATAACGTTTCTTTAATTCTGTATATTCCAATAATAAAATCTTAGCACTCCGCCCTTTTAAACGCTTCAGTATATCACTTATACTCAATTTAGGAGGATAACTCAGATGCAAGTGGACATGGTCTTTACTCACAACACCCTTTAATATCTGAATGTCAAGTGTGTCGCAAGTTTGGCGAATTAAATCCCTGCAACGAACTTGAATACCTCCACGTAAAACATCGTAACGATACTTGGTACTCCAAACTAAATGAACATGCAATTGATGAATGCTGTGGCTACCTTTTCTAATATTCTGCATCTCCAAAATTAGTTAGATTTATAGAAGCTGAAGCCTTGGGCTAAAAGCCCATAGCTTTAACTAGCGAATTGAGACCAGTAAAAAAGGAAATACTGTAGCTGAATTTGGAAGATATGGATACCAAAGAAATCGCTGCCCGACTTTTATTTGTGGACAACCATCGCAGCAATATGTTTGAAAGGCTGGGAGCAGGAGATACTACGGCACTGGAGCAATTGGACAAAATTAACCGAATGATTTAAATGCAGGCGCATCAATTTTCCAGTAAGTTTTTAGTTTTTGCTCGCAAATGTTAGCTGCGTACAAGCCGCTTACCTGTCTAACAAAGAGTATTGCTTCTTACTGCTATCAGCTTATAAAATGATATTGCAATTTTTTCCAGCAACTTCTTCCAATTAATTGAGCCAATCCGGCAAATATTTTACCGGACTATTTACACAAGTTGCAAAAAGAACAAGAGAGAACAGCGATCATCTTTTCAGCAATATTTAATTTAATGTAGAGAATATTTGTATAACGTTGTATCACTTAACAGAAACTTGCGCTAAAGAAGCAAAAATTTCCATCACTGCTCCCTGATCCAATAATTCTTTACGATGATGTTTACCAACAATATTTTTATTGTCTCGTTGCTTTTGCCAAATCGTTTCCCCATATTGCTGCATAGCCGAAATGTAGTTTTTGTTGTTGTCCGCTTTGTACAATTCAATATAGCCTCTCAGCAAAACTGCATTAAACCAATAATTATCAGGAAAACCGTTGTTTTTGTAAAAGTATTGCAAAGAAGCGGCTGCTATTTTATTAGCCTGAATAAGGTATTTTTTTTCACCGGTTAAGTGATAAAGTATCACACTGCTCTGCAGCATGGTGCCAGCGTTATAAGTAAAGATTCGCTTGTCAATTTTGCCGGATGGCAACTGAATATTATCAAAGTATAAATTGGCTGGCGTTAATAATTTTTTATTCACCCAATCATAAAGCATTAAGGCGGTATCTAAATAACTCTTATTTTTAGTTGCCTTATAAAGCTGCAATGCAACTAATACTCCCGGACCG
>JBBQEA010000346.1:0-4319 GCA_038320245.1 Chitinophagales bacterium
GTCAGATATTCGCGGGCTATAACTATTTTCAAGCCATTGTCATAAATAGGCGCCCTTCCCTGTTTGTGTGTGTTCATATTTAAAGATCAATTATACATACTTAATACCTAAATATGTAAAGTGATTTTAGTAATGAGACAGAATGTCTTATACTGAATAAATCAACAATTAGAAATCCAAAATCCGCTATCTTAGTTTTTTACAATCTCTTATTATGGCATTAAGCAGAATATGGGCGGCGTTTATAATTGTTGCAGTATTAGCAGCAGTTTTTCAATGTGTTTTTATAAAAGGCAATACTGATATTTTTAGCCGGATGGTTGTTGGCAAAGCGGGCGATACATCTTATACAAAGCAAGCTGATACTACTGCAATGCCCGCAGTTATATTACATACATTACAAAGCGGCAAAACGTATAACGATGGTAGTTATAAATATGCAAAAGCACCTAACGGTAATTACATATCGTATAGAGAACAGAGCGGAGATGGAATTATTGCAACTGCAAAAGCTTCTGTTGACATAGCTATAAATCTTATTGGTATTATGGCTTTGTTTATGGGTTTTATGAGCATAGCAGAAAAAGCAGGGGGCATAAGGCTTTTATCAAAAATAATCGGCCCGTTCTTTTCAAAATTATTTCCTGAGTTGCCGAAGAATCATCCTGCAATGGGCCACATGGTCATGAATTTTTCTGCCAATTTATTGGGGCTTGATAATGCGGCCACGCCATTTGGCATTAAAGCAATGGAAAGTTTGCAGGAAATCAATCCTAATAAAGATACTGCCTCCAATGCTCAAATTATGTTTTTGTGTTTACATGCATCGGGGTTAACATTAATTCCTGTAAGTATCATTGCTATAAGGGCATCACTTAATAGTTCTAATCCTACAGAAATTTTTATTCCCTGCATGATTGCCACTTTTGCAGCCACAATTGCTGCCATGCTTATTGTTTCTTTCAAACAAAAAATAAATATTTTTCAACCAGTAATTTTGTTATGGGTGCTTGGTATTTCGGCTGTTATTTCTTTAATGATTATTTATTTAAAAGAATTAAGTTTTACCGGAGTTCAAACTTTTTCAGGAGTGTTGAGCAATGGTATAATTCTGCTTATTTTTTTCCTGATTGTATTAGGTGCCTTATATAAAAATATTGATATTTTCAGCGCATTTGTCGAAGGCGCCAAAGGTGGTTTTGAAGTAGCAATAAAAATAATTCCTTACCTGGTAGGGATGCTTGTTGCCATCAGCTTACTAAGAACCAGCGGCACTTTTGATGTAATTATAAATGGGATGCGTCATTTATTTTCAGCCTTAGGAACCGATACACGGTTTGTAGATGGCTTACCAACTGCTTTAATAAAACCGTTAAGCGGAAGCGCCGCAAGAGGAATGATGATTGATGCCATGACTACTCATGGTCCTGATTCATTTGCAGCAAGATTATCCTCTATTTTACAAGGAACTTCGGATACAACTTTTTACATTGTCGCCGTTTATTACGGGGCTGTTTCTATAAAAAATACCCGTTACTCAATCGGGGCCATGTTGCTGGCTGATCTTGTTGGGATTGTTACTTCAATATTTTTAGCATATCTGTTTTTTGGACATAGTGCATAAATATTATTTTCGATTACCTTCTTGCTAAAAGAAAGCGCCCGAAACTTTCCAGGCGCTTTCTTTTTTGTGATTATTTAGTTTTAACAATCTCTATAAGACATCTAATCTTATCATTGGTTTAACTGTATTAACTTTCCTGTTACAAGTTTATTATCCAATATAAATCTGTAAATCAGGTTGGCATTTTTCTGGCCAGGCAGGTTCAGGTCAAAGTTATTGACACCTGCAGGTACATAGCCGTGGTAAACAGTTTTCACTTTTTGTCCCAATACATTAAATATTTCCAATGTTCCATTTCCTGCATGGGCAGCATTTACAACAAACTTTACTTCGTTGTTGAAAGGATTAGGATAAGCTTTCACGGTTGTTTGATCTGCCGCAATTTTACTGGGCTGAGTTGGGTCAGTTGTGGCTGTAGTTTGCGTCGTAAGCGGAAGCACGCAATTGGATGCATCGCAACTGGATGCAGCACTGGAAATACACCCCTGAGGGCTTTGAACTATAACACTTGGGCTGGAGCCTGCAAGTAAACCAGAGAATGTAGTTTCGTATTGCCATTTGTCGGATCCGGCAATACTGTATTGATATCCTGTGCCGGTTGGGCTAAGAACGCTAATACTTCCTGTACTTGTGCACAAAGAAGGCTGCACAACACAAATGGTGGGTGCCGCAAGAACATCTGGTTGCGTTACATTGATAGTTCCTGTTACAGGACCGCACTTATTGGCATCAGTAATACTGTAGGCAAGATTTGTTCCTGCTGAAACTCCGGTAAACACACCAGTGGTATTTGTCTGCCCATTGAAAGTATATGATATTGTTCCAGTACCGCCAGTGGCTGCTATAGTTACAGTAGCTGTTCCACCATTACAAGCTATCGGAGTTGTTACCCCTGCACTCGATAAACTAATAGCTGGCGGTTGCGTTACATTGATAGTTCCTGTTACCGGACCGCACTTATTGGCATCGGTAATAATGTAAGCAAGACCTGTTCCTGCTGAAACTCCTGTAAACACACCAGTGGTATTGGTCTGGCCATTGAAAGTATATGAAATGGGTGCAGTACCGCCAGTGGCCGCTATGGTTACAGTAGCCGTTCCACCATTACAAACAATCGGGCTTGTTACTGACGCACTAGAAAAACTAATGGCAGTTGGTTGCGTTACATTGATAGTTCCTGTTACAGGACCGCACTTATTGGCATCGGTAATACTGTAAGCAAGACCTGTTCCTGCTGAAACTCCAGTAAACACACCAGTGGTATTGGTCTGGCCATTGAAAGTATATGAAATGGGTGCAGTACCGCCAGTGGCCGCTATGGTTACAGTAGCTGTCCCACCATTACAAGTTATCGCAGTTGTTACCCCTGCACTTGATAAACTAATAGCTGGCGGCGCTGTGATAGTTACTGTAGTGTCCGGAGATATGCATCCGGTACTATTCTTAAATGTAATTTTATAAGAACCTGCCCCCACACTAAAGGTTGCACTTGACTGGTAATTCGTACCACCTTTACTATATGTGTAACCAGTACCTGTAGGTGAGGTTACCGTAATAGTTCCATTTGATGTTGAACACAGTGGCTGTACAGTTGTAACAGTTGGCGCAGATAAGTTATTAATTAGCAGTACTTTTCTGGTTTGTACAACAGGGGGACAATTGTTGGCATCTGTAGTTTTTAAAGTGTATGTTGCATTACCAACAAGGTTGGAAAAAGTGTATGAGCCTGCTGCTGGAATTGAAGTAGAAGTAGCTATAAGAGTTCCTGTAGAATCATATAATTTGACGGTATAAGGTGCTGTGCCCCCTATTGGTTTCACAAGAATTGACCCTTTTGAAGTGCAGGTAGCATCAGTGACGGTAGGATTGGCATCGTCACCAGCCAAGATATTTAATAAAGGATTAGTTCCGCATTTAGGGTTAATGGTGGAAGTATTTGCTAAAAGAACAGGACAAGTAGCGCCGGGAGAGGCGTCTGTCCATGCTTCCCATATATTGGTTAGCTCCAAGGTTTGGCCACATTTATAACCAAGTTTTGTTGGATATACAAAATAAGTAGTAGCGGTTTTTGGTATGGTACTAAAACAACCTTGTATGGGTGTTGTTGATGCAGTTGTTCCATCAGAATTAAGGATCGTCAACGTTGCCCAGAAAGCAAAAGATGTCCTTGTTGAACCTGTTTTGTTGTTGATACCTACAGTTAAATTATGATATACAGAGTCACCTAGCGTGCAAGCTTCGCATTTTGCAACATCAAGCATTGCACTTACCAGGGACAAATCTTTCGAGGTACATGAACTCGCTGAGGGAAAAGTTTGCGCAAATGAATTCGATGAAATAAAAAACAGAAACGTAAAGAATAAGATTTTAAAAGGGCGGAATAGATAATCTGCCCATTTTGAATGTTTAGAAAGGCTGACAGATCTCAAATTTTGAAATTGTCGGAAAGTGAAAATAGATTTCATGATTAATTGTTTTAGTAATAAAATAATTGTTTTCAATTTTTCATATGAAAGCATGGATGAGTCCAATGAAAGATTAATCGATGGGATACCTGGATGGTATTAAATTAATATTTTGTGTAGCAATATTTTCAGAAGTAATACACAGCTTTAATTATTCGTCTCACAACGAAACAAAACAGTTGTTCTGCAAAATGGATATGGACCTGATGTACCAGGAGTACTAATGTGTG
>JBBQEA010000347.1:0-4247 GCA_038320245.1 Chitinophagales bacterium
CGGTATCAATAGTACCAGAGAGAAGAAACCCCCCTATATGATCAATATAATTAATTTTTGCCCTTATTTTCCAGGTTCCAGTATCTGGCTTACAAACCTTATCTGTAATAAGCTGGCTTAGATGATATGGTGTAGTAGGTACAACGGTTATTGGAATAGTTACCCCCCCCGGCTTAACAAGTTCTAAAGAAACCAGTACGTCATCATAGGCTACTCCAAAGTTGCAGGCAAAACCGGTGGTTCCTAAAGGAATATTGAAATTATTTTCAAAAGTATATATACCGGGAACATTACCAAAATCGAGGTATTGTGTAGGACCAATCCATTGTGCATTGGTTGACAAAATAGGGGTAGGTTCCCAGTAGTTTTGGTAATAATTAAGGGTTGGAATAGGAGAAAATTGTACAGCTTTAGGCTGTACGATAAATGGTGATACTATACTCCAATGTGAATCGAATGTATTTAGATTAATAGGGTTACCATTGTTTTTGATACCTGTGCTTACTTTAATCTGTGCCATGCTACAGAACCAGCCAATACTGGCAAGCATTATTAAAAAAATCTTTTTCATAATTGTAAATTTTTGCTTGTTTTAAATTTTGTTTATTCTTTATTGGGTGCGAGCACTTCGCCGGTAAGGGTAATGGCCTGCGTTTCATCAACACCGGTAAATTTTACAGTAACTGTTTTTATAAAACTGCCCACATTGGCGGCATTGTAAGTGGCTTTTACAAAACCCGTTTTACCGGGCGCAAGGGGCTCTTTGCTATAGTCTGCAATGGTGCAGCCGCAGCCCGGGCTTGCCTGCTCTATAACCAACGGCTTAGCACTTATATTGGTAATAATAAATGTGGCCGTTACCGGCTCGCCCTGTTTTATTTTGCCCAGCTCAATTTTGTCGAAATTGAACTTGGCAACGTCTGCAATTTTTGTTTGTGCCATTGCTGTAGATGCAGATGCCACAGCCAGCAAAATGATGATTAATTGTTTCATACACATACGGTTTTAATTGTTTAAAAAATGGTTTGTTTTAAAGAGAATTGCCGTGGCGGTAAATATGTTACCCGGATTAGTTAAATTTATTTTTGTTTATAAAATGTGGCAGTATGTGGTGCGGTTTTTTTATGTACCAGGCTTTTAATTACTATTGAGCTTCTGTTGCGTCGCACTCTTGTACTTACAGATCAGTGCTCAACACATTTCTATCAACTTTATCACTCAACAAATCTTTCCGGCGCATCATACAATCATAATATTTCAATGGTAAAATTGCTGCATACATCTATACATAAAACCACTAATTAAAGGGATGGGCATACCCCTGAATGTAGGGTGGAACGTAATTAGAAAGGAAATACAGGAACCTGTAACGCAGATAAATTCCGGTGATAAATAAGCGCTTTTTCTGATCACTGTAGTGATGCAGTTGAAGAGTGCGACGCAAGTAAAGATGCCATGTAAAACTTAAGCCGGGTAAATAAAAAATATTTATAAGCTTACACTATTTCAGGTGCTGATAATACCAGGCAATGGCTTCGCCAAGTGATGCTACATGCAGTTTTGAATAAATGTTTTTGGTGTAGCTGTTTACGGTATTGTAAGTGATGCCTAACTTATCTGCAATCATTTTATAACTTAAGCCCTGCGCCAGGAATGAAAGCACTTCGGTTTCTTTGGGGCTTAGGTTTGATTTGTTTTGCTGGGGCTTAAAAAAGTCGAGTACTTTTTTTGCAATGGCGGGGTTCATTACGGCCCCGCCTTCATATACTTCATGAATGGCCTGCAGTAATTTTTCGGGTTTATCATTTTTTAAAATATAGCCGCTGGCGCCAAAACGGATACTGGTAAAAATTTTATCACTGTCGTCGAATGCAGTTTGCATCAATACTTTTACTGCGGGATATTTTTCCTTTATTTGCTTTAGCCCTTCTATTCCGTCTATGCCCGGCATGTTAATATCCATTAAAACTACATCGGGATAATATTTTTCAATTTCCTGTAATGCATTGCTGCAATCTGCTGCATCGCCCACAAATACAAATTCATTGCTTAAGCTTAGCAATGCACGCAATGCCGCCCTTCTGTCGGCATAATCATCATACACAAAAACTCTGATTACCATTCTACAAAAATAACATTAAGAGGCAATTTATTTATTTCCTAATATTAGTGTAAGGGAAGGTAAAAATCAGTTGGGTGCCTTTATTCCCGGCTGTTTCAATATTTATTTTTCCCTTTAGTTCTTCTGTGCGTTTTTGCATATTTTTTAAACCGTTTCCTATATTAATTTTTTCCGGGGGTATGCCTGTTCCATTGTCTGTTATGCAAATCTGCAGTTCATTTTCATTAAAGCTTGTGGTGATTCTATATTCTGAAGCCTTACTGTATTTGAGGCAATTGTTGGTTGCTTCTTTTATAATGAGCAGAATATTTTTACGGGCTGTAATATTCTTTACAATTGGTTCCAGGGATGTTTGAATATCTATTACGTAATTGATATTGGTGGCACCGAGCATATTGCTTATAATATTTCTTATTCTGCCGTCCATATCAACCAGACGCTCATTTTCGGGTTTCATACTCCAGATGATATCGCCGATGTTGCTGCTGAAATCGGCACTCTGCTCTATTACTATATCAAGGTATTCTTTTGATTTTTCTTTGTCCTATCCATTAACTGCCTGGCGATGGTACTGTTTATCTGCAGGCTGCTGAGTGAAGCCCCAACATCATCGTGCAAATCTGAAGTAATCCGTGAACGTTCCTGCTCTAAAGCAAGTTGTTGCTGGTAATGCCTGTGCTGTGCATTAAGCCTTACACGGCTGAACCAGAAGAAAATGAGGGAGGTAATAAATACAGATATGATTATCCAGAAAATAATTGTTTTATAGAAAGGGAAGGGGATGTTTATCTCTAAAGTCTTTTGTACAACAGGTAATTGTTGTTTACGGTTATAATATCCAAGTTCAAGTTTGTAAGTTCCTGCTGCCAGGTTGTTGAAATTGATATAGCTGCTTGCAGGCAGATGTTGCCAGATGGTATCAAGATTTTTGAAACGGTAAATAATTTCATTCGAATGAACAATATCGAGGTCTTTTACCACCGCATGAATGGTAATTTTATTTTGTTCAGATAAAAGCTGTAACTGATCTATATAATTGTAATTGGTATCTGAAAGAAAGGGTTGGTTATTTACCTTTATTTCATCTATATATAATTCGGGTTTATAAAATGAAGGAATAGCAACCGGTGGCTTAAACCAGTTGAACCCCTTAATGCCACCGAAATATAAAGTGCCGTCTTTTGCTTTAAAAAAGCACCGGTTGTTGTAATCATTATCCTGTATATTATCATCTTCATCATAATTAATCATTTGATAAGTAGAGCTGTTAATAAAACTTAACCCTCTCTCATGGCTTGCCCATACATTGTTTTCATTGTCCAGCAACAGCCCATAAATATAACTTCCCCCGAGGCCATTTGCAGCAGTGAATTTTTTCAGCAGATGAAAATTTTTATCTAACAGGTAAACACCATCATCAGCGCCTGCCCAGAAAATATTTTTTATGGTATCCTGCTGCAGGTAAAATGTTCTGATACCGGGCAGGAGAGTATCAATCAATTTTGCTTCATTGAGCGCATTAAATTCTATCAGATTCATATTTCCATTCAGGTAGCTGATGGCTGCACGATGGCTATTTAAAAGGCTTAATTTAAAAGGATTTGGTTGCTGGAGATTATGTATGGGTACTAATTTTTTAGCGGCGAAATCAATACGGTAAATGCCAGAGGATAAAACAATCCATACGTTACCATCGGGTAACACTTCAATATCCTGGATAATCCCATACTTTTTTATATCACAATCTATTGAATAGCGTTCCTTTTTATTTTCATCTATAAGCATCAACCTGTTGTTCTGGTAAACCCATATTGCATTTCGCAGATAATCAGAGCAGAGTGGCGCTGCATACATTGCAACCCCGTATTTTTCCGGCACTGAGAAAAGAGAAACCTGATTTGTTTTAGTGTTCATTGAAAAATTGCTTCCTGAGCTCTTTATCAGAATATTTCGATCTGGAAATTCTGCAAAGCTGTGCGTGCCGGTTTTAGTGAAATATTGAGGATCTTCATCATATCCCTCGACTTTCGAAAATGTTTGGTTGCCGAAACAAACCACCGTTAGCCCAAAACCACTGTTGCATAACCAGAGTTTCTGGTTTTTATCTACCCCTACCGGGAAGCTT
>JBBQEA010000348.1:0-4222 GCA_038320245.1 Chitinophagales bacterium
TCCAAATGAAATCGTCGTCTGTTACCTTCTTTCCTTCTTTCATTTCAATGTTTTGGGATTGAGGAAAGCCTCCTCGTCCAATTTTCGTAGCTGCACAATGAATGGAGTAATACTGCATAAGAAATTTAATTGCAACCAACGATTAGGTATTGCTGCAGGCAGGGAATTCATTGCTGTGTCCGCCCCCAACCGCTGCTGAAAAAAGATATAAAGCAAAAGATAACATACAAAAGTTCAGCGATGCTAGTCCTGCCAAAACCGAAGCTGATAGGTACTGCAGCCGAAGATAACAACGTCCTGCCCTGCTTGCAGCAATACCTTTGTTGGTTGCTGTTTTTGTCTCACTGTTGTTCAAGTCTAGCAATTGTCTGGATATTTTTCGCTTCAATTTCTGTCAAACAATTTGAAACATCTTTTTGAAAAGGGTTGTACCAATCTTTCGCTTTAAAGTATTTTTCGATTTCCCCGCCTGCTTGAAAAATTAGTCCATACTGTGCATAAATTGTGTTACGCATAAGTCGCAATTCTTGCTTTGTCTTTCCTATAAAATAATTTTCTTGCTGCACCGCTGTTGATAATTGATAATAACTGGTGTCGCTTTTAAATTTATAAAAATTGTTTACTGATGTTAAATAGTTGAAGTGTCCAACTTCTGCACTGTCTTTGCCATAGCTTCTGTCTTCAATTGGGTCGCAAAAAAGTAATAATGCTTTTGTTATTTTATTTTCCGCTTTATACTCTGCAAAAAGGCCACTAAATTTTTCAAAAAAGATTTTATTTCCTTGAACGTTTACTTTGTTAAAAGTTTTGCACTGACTTAACCAAGTTTCCTTTTTTGTAAAATAATTTGTGCCCCATATACCATACCAAATTTGCACAATCAAACTATCTCCATTTTGAAGTATTATAAAATCCCATTCTCCTTCTGATTCACCAAAATGATAAATGCCAGCTCTTTGGTTGATAAGTTTTGTCTTACTGGTAAAATCTTTGGGATTGTAAGTTTCTCCTGTATTTTCATTAAATAAGTGTTTTGGAATTTGTCCAAATATGCAACTGCTTGTCAAAGCCCCGATAATAAATAAGAGTTGTCGAACTAAAGGCATTTTGATTATCAATTTTAAAAGTACGGGAATGGTCAAATAAAATAGCAACCAACGTTTTGCATTGCCGAAGTTGGGATATTTGAAAAACGTCCGCCGGGTGGTGAAGCCGATTAAAAAATATAATGATGAAGTTACCAAAATGTTTATTAGTAAACGGTCAACCCATAACCGAAGCTAAATTGTAGGTGAAGCAGAAGTTACAATGTCCAGCCCCAATTTTGGCAATGCATTGTTGTACGCCGCTATTTTTTGTCAACGATTTGCACTTCGTCAAATGATGACTGATTTATAAAAGTTATCGTTTTATTATCAATTGAAGAAGTTATAAGTTTATCACCTAAAAATCCGATGAATTTTGAAAGGTTCTTGTCCTTGTTTTCTGTTTGGGTAGTAGTCGAAATGATATTGATATACCTGATAGATTTGTTATTGTAAATGTTTAGACTATTTGCTTTGCCTAGAGCAAAACTTAAAAACGGTATAGATATTAACGTGTTTACAATATATGTCCTAAGGGTATAATAAGGAACAAGAGTTTTAATAGTAGGATTATTGTCGAACTTAATAGAAAGCAAAATTGAAAGTACAACGCTTGATAGAAGCCAGAAACTTGCAGTCATATTGTATTTATAGTAATAATCAATTATAATAATTGAAGCAAGTAAAATAAAAAAATCAATGCTTGATACAACTCTCAATAACCTCTTCCAAAATGATTTACTTCCAGCTTTCGGCTGTCGTAGTGGGTCTGTCACAAGCGGTGCCGTCAAAACGTTTGTTAGTAGGTTGAATAAGAAAAAGCCTTGTGAAATGACAAAAGGGAATATAAAGCTCTTGGGGATGTCGGAAATTGATACCAAGCTGGATATGTCCACGTTAAATGTTGTCCAAAAACCAATAAGATAAAGTCCGCCACAAATGAAGAAGTACGAAACTATAATAGTCGTGAGCGGAATATGTTTGGTTATGTTTTGGAGCATGGTTTGTCAGTGTCTATAGTGGCGTACAACACGCTAATTTATGCTATACTACTCACTACCCAAAAAAATTTTCAACTTGATTCTCAATGGGTTAATATTATACTTTTTGGATTGTTGTTGTAACAATCTGCATTTTAAATTTTCATAATACGGATACTATATTCTTTGTTTCTTTATTAGGATTGGGCCAATTCTATGCCTTAGAATAATTGACATTGCACTATAAATGAAAAACAACCTCATGAAATATTCTCTCCCTACTTATTCCACCAATAATTCAATTTTAAAACAAAGGCCCGGTTACGAACGGAGAATGGCGCTGGATAGTAATTGTCGGTGTACACCAAAAACAAGTCGCTGGCAGGTTTGTACCGCCACTGTAACCTGCTGTTTACATTTATGTTTTTAGCCTGCTGGTTATATTGTATAAAAGTTGAAAAGAATAGTTTATTAGTAAAAGTGATATCGGACTTAGAACCAATGAGCCAGAATTTGGTTTTTCCATAAGGCGAGGGCAGGTTGATATCGTTGTAACTGGCATTGGCGGATAGACTTACATGTGGTTGAAAACGGTACCCCAATTCTGCAGCTACACTGTTCCTTGTGCCATGTTGATAATAACTGCCAAACCTGGTGCTAAACGAATAGGTGAATACACTTTGCGGTTTCGAAATATAATCAACACCAACTGCCTGCCATTTATGTTGTGAGCCTCTTGGCAAAGTATCCTTACCAGAATTGGTGGGATCAAAAGGCAACAACAACTTTACATATTCATCTGTAACAGATAAAGAAAAAATACTTGTTTTTCTAAAATTGAGCACATAGGCCAATGTATTGGTATGGTCGGTTTCCTTCATTTTGGTGTTGAAAAAATAAGAGCTGAGAAACCTGGGTCCATGGCTTAAAATCTTTTTACTTTTCGAAAAAAACAACCTTGCTATGCCCGGGTTCAACCTAACAAATCCGGTGCGGGGTACATAGCCAACTTCAGCCGTATAATTTTTACCAACCCATTCCTGCTGCATGATGATGTTCCAGTACCTGCTGTTATACTGCAGGTTTGCAGCCTGTACAAAGTCGTCACCTTTTTTACCCGGCGAAAATGATTTCAACATAAAGGCTTTGCCTGTCCAAATATTATTAGGACTGGCCAGGTTGTATTCCAGGCCAATGTTTCGGTTATAGTCCGTATAAACAGGTTTGGTAGAGTCTTTTGGTAACTGGTACTGAACCGACTGTTTATTTACGAAGATGATACCAATGTTTGACCGGGTAAACACCTTGCGTTGTAAAGATAAAATTGCAAAATTTTGATCGGGCAATGCGGTTGCTTCCACTTTGGAGGTTTGCATGTCCATCAGGCCAATGCGCCAATCTTTATTAAGTTTTCCGCTTAAGCGGGCACCTGCTCTTATGGGTACTCCCAGGCCTATTCGCCTGGAGAAAAACGGTCGTATGGTATTATAACCAAAGTTGGCAAAAAGGTCGCCATTCTCTAAAAAAAACTGTCTTCTCTCCGGAAAGAATAATTCAAACCGGTCAAGGTTGGTAACCTGTCGGTCTACTTCAACCTGCGAAAAATCCGGGTGAATGGTAAGGTCTAAATTGAGTGAAGTGGTTAATGCTATTTTTACATCCGCCCCTGCCTTTTGCTCGGTAGTTGTCTTTAAATTTTTGTTGTACGTTTTGAACGCCCCTCCCAGAACATATGGAATGACAGAAACATTTCCACCCGGATCAGGAGGCGGATTATCCCACACCAGCGATCCTGTATATGCCAGGGAAGCAGTAGGAAATTGACGTGGCACCGGTGTCCAGCTTGACTTTTCCGTTGTTTTTAAATCAAGCCTGCTAAAGTTAATGCCCCACTCTGTAATGCTTTTTTTATAGCGAATGGTTTTAAAGGGTAGTGCCATTTCGAACACCCATTTTTCCGGAGTATTACTTACGGCAGAGGTCCATTTATTATCCCAGTTAAGATCAACCGCTGAACCATTACTCATGATGCCATCCCATTGAGCACCTTCGGCATTAGCGCCAAAAGAAAATCCATTGGTCTGGTCGTTAAAAGGATCCATGAACAACAGGAAATTATCATTCTTGCCAAATGAAAAATCCCGCCGGAGCGACTCC
>JBBQEA010000349.1:0-4221 GCA_038320245.1 Chitinophagales bacterium
CACTCAGTATTACGCCCATATTATTGGGTACATAGTAAGTGTTAAAATAATTCCTGATTGCCTCCAGCGATGGATTTTTTAAATGTTCAATGGTACCGATGGTAGTTTGTTTGCCATAGTTATTGTTCTTAAACAATTCGCTGAAAAGGGTTTCATTTACTTTTCTTCCATCATTATCCAGGCTTCGGTTTTTTTCTTCATAAACCGCTTCCAGCTCCGTATGAAAAATCCTGAAAACCGGGTTGCGAAATCTTTCGCCTTGTACTTTCAAGTATTTATCTGTAGCATTTGCCGGTATATCATCGGTGTAAACTGTTTGCTCAAACGATGTAAAAGCATTGGTGCCCTGTGCACCCATACTGCTCATCATTTTATCATATTCATTTGCAATGGCAAAGGTGGCAGCCACACCGCTTACAGAATCTATCTCGTGATAAATTGCTGTGCGTTTATCTGCATCGGTAGTTTTGTTGTACTGTTCATACAGCGCACTTATTTTATCCAGTTCGGGTTTTTCTTTTGTCCAGTTTAACGAACCATATTTATCTGTTCCTTTAAACAACATATGCTCCAGGTAGTGTGCCAGTCCGGTATGATCCGCAGGATCTGTTTTGCTGCCCGCCTTGGTTGCAACATAACATTGAATACGGGGATCTTTGTTGGTTGGACTAAGGATTACCGTTAATCCGTTTTTCAACGTATAAAATCTTGCTTTTGCCGGATCGTTGGTTACATATTTATAGGTGTATCCGGCAGCAGTAGCTTGTTGCCATTGGTATTTACCCGGCTGCGCAATTACTGTAATGTGCAGCAGTACAACTAAAAGGAGAACTAAACTTTTCTTCATGTCTTGATATTTTCTTTAAAAAAAATGAACGGTAAATATAACTGCTATCGCTATAAATCACTTTACCGTTTAAGTAATGTTTCTAAATATTTTATTTGATACCCAGGTATTTTTTGGAACAATCAGAATTAAAAAAACTTAGGCAGTTCGTTCATAAAACGATTTAACATCATTTTAAAAAATCTTTGGCAATATCTCTGGTGATATCATTTTTTGTAGAAATCAAAAAGGCAATCTTTCTACCGTTCACACAAAAAATAATTGACCGATATGCTCAATTATACAATAACTCATTATCCATTAATCTATCTTATTTTTGAATGATGATACAGAATATTTGCGTTATAGGTGCCGGTACAATGGGCAGCGGAATAGCACTTGTGGCTGCACAAGGAGGTTTTGTAACTACACTGTTTGATGTAAATGGAACCATGCTTGTCAAGGCGGCAACTGCCATAAAAGCCAACCTTGATTATTTAATCAATAAACAAAAAATTTCCGAGATTGAAGCTGAAGCAATTTTTTGCCGCATAAATTTTGTTAGCGATATCCAGCAATGCAAAGCAGATCTTTTAATAGAAGCGATTGTGGAAAGTGCAGTAGCAAAAATTGAATTGTTTAATAAGCTAGCCATCGTTAATGATACCAATCCAATTTTTGCATCAAATACATCTTCCCTTTCCATATCAACCATACAGGCCTCCATTAGTCATCCGGAAAGAGTAGTGGGAATGCATTTTTTTAACCCGGCTCAGGTAATGAAACTCGTTGAAGTTGTAAAGGGTGAACACACTGCTGATACAGTTGCACAAAAAGTAGTTGATGTATGTAAACGGCTAAATAAAACACCCGTGTTGTGCAAAGATGCGCCGGGATTTATCGTAAACAGGGTAGCCCGTCATTATTATTTGGAGGCCATGAAAATAGTGGAACAGGGAATAGCAACTATTGAAAATGTTGATGCTATTATGGAGGCTACCGGTTTTAAAATGGGCCCATTTAAGTTGATGGATTTAATAGGCCTGGATATCAACTTATCTGTTTCGAAAAGTTTGTATGAGGCATTCAATAATGAAGAACGCTTTAAACCTGCTGCAATGCAGATAGATAAAGTAGCAAAGGGAGAACTGGGTAAAAAATCCGGAAAAGGATTTTATGAATACTTGCATTAATTGTTTTTAGATAAGCTACTAAATGCCCAACATTTTAGAATATTATACAATTCAGCATGACACAAAATACAAATACAAAAACCGTTTTAGGAGGTAAAGTTTTAGTTACAGGGGGTGCAGGCCTGGTGGGTAAAGAATTGATTGCACAACTTTTGGCGAAGGGAGAAAAGGTTGTAGCCATTTATAACAAAACGCCATTGGCTAATTTCAATTCTCCTTTGTTGGAACAATTCCATTGCAACATTATGGACACTTCAGGCCTCGATGAAATAATGCAGGGAATTGAAAAAGTTTATCATTGTGCAGCCATTGTTACCTTTAATCCGGCCCGAAAAAAGGAGCTTTTTGCAATCAATATCGAAGGCACTTCCAATGTGGTAAATGCAGCCATCAATGCAGGTGTAAAAAAATTGGTACATGTTAGTTCTGTAGCTGCATTGGGTAGGATACGGGAAGACGAAGTAATTACTGAAAGCATGAACTGGACAGAAGAAACCAGCAACAGCAATTATGGTAAAAGCAAATACCTGGGCGAGCTGGAAGTGTGGCGTGGCATAGGGGAAGGATTGGACGCAGTAATTGTAAATCCGGTAATTATTTTAGGCGGTGGCGACTGGGAACAAGGTAGTTCCAAGATTTTTAAAACAGTATATGATGAGTTTCCCTGGTATGCGGATGGCACCACCGGTTTTGTAGATGTTAGAGATGTTGCCGGGGCGATGCTGGCATTGATGGAAAGCGATATCAGCAATCAACGATTTATTCTTTCTGCAGAAAATAAAAGTTACAAAGAGGTATTTAATTTCATTGCAAAGGCATTCAATAAAAAATCGCCCCATAAAAAAATTACCCCATTGCTTGCTAAAATAGTATGGCGATTGGAAGCCATTAAAAGCATGTTTACTGGCAACGATCCGTTGATAACAAAGGAAACTGCAGCGACTGCCCTTGCAAAGGTTAATTTTGATAATACTAAACTCAAAAAGTTTTTACCTGATTTTAATTACATCAAATTGGAAGATACCATTGCTTATACAGCCAACCAATTGCAACAAATGCTTAACAAGTAGAAACGTACATTCGCCTGGTTGTTTTAATATGAATAATCCACGCCTAAAAATGTAGCCACATGAAAAAATTAAGTTTCCTTTTTTCAATGCACTTATTTTCTTTGTTTGCGTTTGCCCAGCAAACTTCTTTTTTAGTAACGGGTAAAGTAATAGATGCCGTAAATAAAACCCCATTGATTGCGGCTTCTGTATTTGCACAAAATACCACTACAGGTACAGCTACCAACAGTGAGGGTACTTTTACACTCAGATTGAATAATGGCGGATACGATTTGGTGATAACATTTACAGGCTATGAAACAGTTACCAAAAGGATTTCTACAGCTGATGCTGAAAATAGCAACATCGTTATAGAACTAAAGCAAAAGGACAAAGCCATGGAAGAAATTTCTATTGTATCCAGCAACGAAGTAAAAAACGGACTGGAGAAATATGGTGATTTTTTTATAGAAAATTTTATTGGAAAAACAGCTAACAGCAAGCTGTGCAGCATACAGAACAAAGAGGCGTTGAAATTTTATTTCTCTAAAAAAAGAAACCGTTTAAAAGTAATGGCAAGTGAACCCATCATTATTAAAAATCCGGCGCTGGGCTATACCATTAAATATACAATCGATTCATTTACGTACGACTATGGAACATTGGCAAGTGCCTATATAGGTTACCCTTTATTTGAGGCCATGCAGCCGGCAGATTCAGCACAGGCAATGCTTTGGCAGGCAAACAGGCAGGTTGCCTACAAAGGTTCAATCCTGCATTTTATGCGGAGTGTATATACTAAACAATTAAATGAAGAAGGTTTTGAAATTCAATTTTTATTGAAAAATAGCGGTATTGAATCTGCCTTACCATTAAAGAATTTTTATGCTGCACTAAACTATAAAATGGATGATAGTACGATGGTGGTTGATATCAATCCAAACCAGCCAGATGTAGCAGTGTTGTATAAAAATGAAAAACCTGTTGCAGATTATTTTGTACAGAACGATGAGCAGCCAAAAGATTTTCAACTATCATTGGTAAACATGACCGCAGCTCAATCAATTGGCATAGAACAAAATGGTTATTATTTTGATCAAAATGATATTACCATCAACGGCTATTGGAGCTGGGAAAAAGTAGGCGATATGTT
>JBBQEA010000350.1:0-4210 GCA_038320245.1 Chitinophagales bacterium
TAAAATTTGCACAGTCGCAAGGCATCAAAACCTTTATACACGAAAGCAATTCTTTTGCAGGAAAAGCCAATATCATGTTGGGTAAAAATGCTACTAAAATTTTTGTTGCTATTGACGGAATGGAAAAATTCTTTCCGGCCAACAAAATAATCGTTAGCGGAAACCCTGTAAGAGCAAGCATTACAAACAACCAAATCAGCAGGGAAGAAGCCATTCTTTTTTTTGGATTAAAGCCAGAAAAAAAAACGGTGCTGTCGGTAGGTGGCAGCCTCGGTGCCAAAAGCATCAACGAAGCATTGGATAATCATATTGCTGAATTTGAAAAAAATAACCTGCAATTGATATGGCAAACAGGCAAGCCTTATGCAGATAAAGGCAAACAGGCAGGGGGAGGTAAAATAAATATTTGGGTAAGCGAATTTATCAACCAGATGGAACATGCCTATGCCGCCGCAGATGTAGTAATCAGCAGGAGTGGGGCCATGAGTGTTGGTGAGTTGTGTGTAATGAAAAAGCCGGTGCTGTTTGTGCCGTATCCATTTGCAGCAGAAGATCATCAAACCGTAAACGCAAAAAAACTGGTAGACAGAAATGCTGCCTTGATGATAAAAGATAGCGAAGCCGCAGGAAAATTGGTATCAACAATTATTGAATTAGCAAAAGACGAACAAAAGCAAACTGAATTAAAACAAAACATCAGCAAGCTGGCAATAACAGATGCGGCAGAAGTGGTAGCGAGAGAAGTTTTGGGAGAGTTGGAAGACGAGTTGATAGGTTGATAGAGTTAATAAGGTTGATAGAGTTGATGAGGTTAATGAGGTTGAAGAGAGTAAGACTAATTTATAAAAAATATCAAATCTATAAATAATGAAAGAGTTACCCAAGTTAGAGAGGACGTCGAATAGCTTTCCGCTGGCAATCAAGGTTGGGGGCAAAATTTAAAAAGTATTGAATCTGTAAATAATGAGAAGTGTTGCACAAATAGTGAAGTCGTTGAATAACTCCCCTTCAGGGGATGGGGGCATAGTAAGGACGTTGAATAACTCTCCTTTAGGGAATGGGGGCAAAATTTAAAAAGCATTGAATCTATAAATAATGAGAAGTGTTGCAGAAATAGTGAAGTCGTTGAATAACTCCCCTTTAGGGGATGGGGGCATAATTAAGTCGTTGAATAACTCCCCTTCAGGGGATGGGGGCATAATGAAGTCGTTGAATATCTCCCCTTCAGGGGATGGGGGCAGTGTCTTCTTCCTCGGCATCGGTGGCATCGGTATGAGTGCTTTGGCAAGATATTTTAATTCAATTGGAGTTGCTGTAAGTGGTTATGATAAAACTGAAACAACACTTTGTAAACAATTATCTGCAGAAGGTATCAGCATACATTACGAAGACAACATTGAGCTCATTGACAAGAATGCACAACTGGTGATTTATACACCAGCAGTGCCTAAAGATCACAAAGAACTTAACTACTATTTGCAAAATGGTTTTACAGTAACCAAGCGAAGCGATGTGTTGGGCGCTATCACAGCAACTGGCTTTAATATATGTGTAGCTGGCACCCATGGCAAAACAACCACCAGCACAATGGTTGCACATATTTTACGTCACAGCGATTATGGATGCAATGCTTTTTTAGGTGGTATAGCAGTTAATTATAACAGCAATTTTTGGTCGCAGATCCCGATGCAATCGGGAAGTAGTAAAGAGAATGTTTTTGTAGCAGAAGCAGATGAATACGACAGAAGCTTTTTAAAATTAAGTCCGGACGTTGCCATTATCAGTTCCATGGATCCCGATCACCTGGACATTTATGGAACAGCAGAAAATATGGAGCAGGCATTTATTGATTTTTCTGCAAGGATAAAGCCAGGCGGCTTGCTTATCAGCAAATATGGTTTAACCCGTGCCAACGATTTAATTGCACCCAATCATATTACTTATGATGTGCAAAATGAAAAGGCTGATGTACATGCAACCAATATTCGCATCAGCAACGGAAGTTATGTTTTTGACATACAAATAAAAGACAGGTTGATAAAAGAAGTGGTACTTAATATGGGAGGTATGCACAATATAGAAAATGCAACAGCAGCAATAGCAACTGCAGTGCATTTGGGAATATTCGAAGAGAAAATTAAGGCGGCTATTGCCGATTTTAAAGGTGTAAAAAGAAGATTTGAATACATTATAAAGAATGATAAAACGGTTTTGATTGATGACTATGCCCATCACCCGGAAGAGTTACGGGCATTGATTTCCAGTTCAAAAAAATTGTTCAGTAATAAAAAATGCATCGTTGTTTTTCAACCACATTTATTCAGTCGTACAAAGGACCTTGCTGATGGATTTGCAGAAGTATTAGACCTGGCAGATGAAGTGGTATTATTACCCATTTATCCGGCAAGAGAATTACCGATGGAAGGCGTAAGCAGTGAAATGATTCTGGAAAGAATGCACAGTGAAAATAAAGTTGTGTTAAGCAAAGAGAATTTATTGAAGCACATTGAACAGGAAGTTGCAGCCCATGTGGAAGAAGGTTATAACGGAACAGTTTTTATAACTGCAGGCGCAGGAGATATTGATACATTGGTAGAACCATTGAAGAAGATAATTGAAAATAATTAACCCGTTAAAATATATCAATCGATCCTGTATTGGAATGATTGTAATCAATTTCCCCTTTAGGGATAGGCATGGTAAAAAGAAAAACGATACTAAAATGGATGCTTGCTACAGTATGGATTAGCATAGGTGCGGCTGTTATTGTATTGTTGGTAGCAGCTGTTCAAAAAGAAGCATTGCAAAAATGTACCGGGCTAAACGTAGTTGTAAAAGGCGTTAGCAATAATTTTTTTGTAGATAAAAATGATATACTTGTCGCCATCAATCAATATGTGGAGGGGTCACCCGTTGGTCAGGCTGTAAATCTCCTCAACTTAAAAGATTTGGAAAGCGATTTGGAAAAAAATATCTGGGTAAAAAATGCACAATTGTTTGTAGATAACAATGCTGTACTTCAAGTGATAGTAACTGAAAGGGAACCGGTAGCAAGAATATTTACAAGCAGTGGTACTACCTTTTACATTGACAGTTCAAATACCATGCTGCCCTTGAGCGAAAAATATTCAGCAAGGTTGCCGGTGTTTACAAACTTTCCTTCCGATAAAGGAGTGTTAACTAAAGCAGACAGCCTCCTGATAAAGGACATAGCTACTATAAGCAATGTGATACAAAAAAATCCATTTTGGATGGCGATGATAGAGCAGGTAGATATTACACCGCAAAGAACTTTTGCGCTGGTGCCTAAAATTGGTAACAGTGTAATAAGTTTTGGTGACGCAACCAATGCCGCTGAAAAACTGGATAGGCTATTGTTGTTTTACAAACAGATTTTGGTAAAGTGTGGCTGGGATTATTACAGTTCTGTTAGTGTGCAATATGCTAACCAGGTGGTGGCAAAAAGAAAAGGAGCAGAAGATAGAATAGCTGATTCGTTGCGTACGCTGCAAATGATGCAAATGATTGCCTGGAATGCAGAACACCTTGCCAATGATTCAGCTCAAACTATTGTTCAGGATAATGTAAATAACACAACAAATGTAAGCCTGATACAACAGTCAATTGAGAGAGACGATAATGCAGAATCTGATGGCAGTCTTTTATCTAATAAACCTCAAGGCATACCAGTAATTGAAAATCCGCTATTAAAGAATCCGTTACCCGTGAAAAACAAATCGGCTATTGAAAAACCAACAGGGGTAAAACACAATGCTGGAAAGCCGGTGCCAAAACCGATGTTACCAAAACCGGTTATAGTTCTAAAAAAACCGGTAATTGGTAATGTAAAGCCTGCTACTAAACCCGGATCAACGCAGGCTAAACCAAAGGCGGTAGTACCAAAATCAGTAATGCCGAAGCCGGTAGTACAAAAACCCAATAATGAATATTAAAAGAATAAGACTATAAAAAATCAACATAAAAAATTGCCTTAACTGGTTTTTAAAAAGTTGTAGCAAAACACACAAACACAATTAAACACACACAACTATGAGTAGCGAACAAAATTCAACAACTGCAGCTGAAAGCACTGTGGTTAATAACAATCCGGTTATTGTAGGCCTTGATATTGGTACTACAAAAATTGCAGCTATAGCAGGCCGTAAAAATGAATATGGAAAACTGGAAATACTGGGCTTTGGCCGTGCCA
>JBBQEA010000351.1:0-4190 GCA_038320245.1 Chitinophagales bacterium
TGCTTGCTGAGAGCTGAAATTATATATACTGTTCTTCTTCCTTTATGCAACCTTGAGTGCAATCAATTTTACTTAATGTCCCATCGGGGTTTTCATTTTCATAAAAAAATTCACAAATAAAAAATAAGCATTCGAAAATGAAACCCCGATGCTTGATAAGAGCTGAAATTATACTTACCGTTCTTCCACAATGATCTTTGAGTTGTCAGTTAGAATTCTTGTCCCTTTCGGAAATCCAAAATTGAATAATTCCCCTGAACAGTTATTGTTTAATATTGTGATAGAAAAATACAAATGCTAATGAGAAAAACTCTTAATTCTTTATTTACATCCTATGATTTATTCGACTCCTTATTCAGTAATACGAAGCAGAATAACGTTTTACTGATGGATACTGAAGGAGTAATATTAGAGATCAATAGTGCTTTTTCTGATGTGTTTGGCTATGCCGATGATGATATAGTAGGGAGGCACTTTTCCATGTTATTCACTGAGGAAGATCAATTAAAACAGTTGCCCCAGAAAGAACTTAATAATGTGTTAGAAAAAGGGCAGTGCAACGATAATAATTACCTGGTAAATAAGCACGGAATAAAAAGGTGGGTGTCGGGAGAATCTATCTTAATTACCAATAAAGAAAGCAAGCACCTTATTTTAAAAGTTATACAGGATATTCACTTACAAAAGACTTACGAGCATTCCTTAGAACAGTTACATGACTTTAACGAACGCATTATTAGCACCATCGATGATATTGTATTTGTAGTGAATGATGAGATGCGGATAATTAAAGCGAATAAATCATTCCACCAGTTATTTGGAGAAATTGATAATGAAAATGTAGATTTCAATGATATAGTTAAGCAATTAGATAATGGCGATGAACTAAAAAATCAGATGCAACAGGCTCTGAGATCAGACGCAGGATTTATCAATAAAGAAACACAAGTAATCACCCGTGCGGGAGAGAAAAAAATATTTGATGTAAGTTGCCGGCGCCTGGAAGAAAAGGATAATAAACGAGACCTGCTATTCATCATGCATGACATAACGATGGTACGGGAAGATGAAAGGCGTAGAGAAGATATAATTGGCTTTGTTGCTCATGAATTGAGAAATCCTTTGGCAAATCTTGTATTATGTAACGAGTTGTTAAGCGAGACCTTAAAAGATAATGATATAAAGGAATCACTGGAATTTGTTACAAGAAGCAAGAATAATATAATGCGTCTAAACAAAATGATTGCTGAGCTATACGATGCTACGAAGGCAGGATCTGGAAATTTACAAATAGAGAAGCAACTGTTCAATTTTGATGCGATGATTTTTGAAGCAATAGAAACCATCAAAGTATTGCAGCCGAAATATGAAATTAAAGTAAGAGGAAGTGCGAATATAGAAGTATACGCTGACCGGTATAGACTTATACAGGTAGTAACTAATTATTTGAGCAATGGCATAAAATATTCTAATGGTAGTGCTGAAGTCGAACTGATCGTTGAACACAATGATAAAATTGTTACCGTAGCCGTAAAAGATAAAGGCCTCGGAATTGCGAAAGAGAATTTGCCCTATATATTCAACCGTTTTTTTAGGGCCGAAAAAACAAAGAATGTAGAAGGGATAGGTTTGGGTTTATTTCTCTGCCGCCAAATTATTCAGGCGCATAATGGAAATGTTTGGGTAGAAAGCGATGAAGGAAAAGGATCTATATTTTATTTTTCAATTCCTGTTTGAGTTAAATGCTATTAGGCATAATCCTTGAATCATAGTAAGAAACGAACCTAATGACACGCAAGATTCTAGTGGTTAACCACGATTTTGATTTAATGACTTTATTGCAAACCTGGCTACAGCGGAAGAATTACAAAGTGGAATATACTGGTGTTGTAGAAGAGGTTCCACAAATAATCAGAAAATTTAAACCAGACTTGCTAATAGTTGATGTATTACAAGGTGAATTGGCTGAGGAATTAAAAGCCCGTAAGGAGACAAAAAATTTAAAAATATTATTAATGACAGGATATACACTGCCAAATAAAACTCCAAATTCTGTACAAATGGATGATGTGATAGAAAAGCCATTTGATCTTTCTCTCATGGAGCGGAAAATAGAATTGTTAGTGAGGGCGTAAAATGTTTAAGCTTGAGCGGCCCCGCTAATGGCGCAGCATCCGTGCCTATTGCACAACTTCTTTTTACAACTTAAAAATTTATGCCTCGGCTTAAAATGATATATGCTTTTTATTGGGTAGTAACTGACAGCTTAAAAAATCACACTGTCATAAATTCTAAAGCGTTTAGTGGACCTGCCAGCACTAAAAAAACAACTTGCAAATTTTGCTGCAATGCGCATTGCATTATGTTTTAAAGCCGGATTAGCAAGTCTTTCTTCTTCATCATCTCTATTAAGTTCATCGGTATAATTATCTATATCATTTATAATATCCTTTTTCTTTAAACTTTCCATTGAAGCGGTTGCCTGTTTGACAGCATTATTATTAATATGCTTTGGTATGCCATTAATACTTAAAGACCAATTGAATATTAAAGAGTGGGCGGACTTAAAAGAAGCAACACATTATCCAAGCATGGCAGTTTATTTTGCTTATCAAACCTTAGCAGGTGCTATGTTACATCTTATAGTTTAAGCGGAGTGATGGGGCTAGTTCTTGGGATTATTGGAGGAATAATTGGTAAGATATTTAAAGTATTTAGAGGAACAAGTTGAACAAAGTACAGCAGCCAACAAATAAGACTTCATCGGGCACCTAGTGCCTACGATGAAGTCCAATGTTGTACGGAATCGGTGATTGATTTTTAGCAGGGTTTCCAATAAGTAACCTATTCAATTCAAAAGTTGACACGGAAAAACCCGCTGAGACAAAATGTGGTTGAAGTGGTATAAAAAAACATGCTATTTTGTACTTGTTATGATGTTTTGTTTTTTAAATTCCGCCACTTCAGCCTGCAATATTTTTATTTCTTCTTGCTGCTGTTGCAGTAGCTTACTCAGTTCCTGCGTGGCAGAAATATTGAGGGTGGTCAATCCTTCGTAATCTACCGTACGGAAATCATTTACTTCCTCGCCATACACAAATACCTTATCCCCGCTCATATTATCTGCTTTAATTTCTACTTCTTTATCCGATGGTATGGAAAGTATATCTACACTGTTCATTACATGGTCTGCAGAACCAAGCACTTTAAGTTTGGACGCATTTTTACTTATGTGATGGGCACTGTCAAAAAGCAGGAGCCAGCCATTTGCTGTTTTGGTGATCCTGCTTGCGGCTGCATATACATTAGGGATAAAATCAGCGTGCTTTAAGACTACCTGCGGATAAACTGTTTCCACCTGTTGGGCAATTACTTTTTTAAAAGGCCTTTCGCCATTTTTTACTTTGTCCTTCAGGGTGTAATCTATTACCTGTATGGCATTCAGTGTTTGCAGATCGTTTGTATTGTTCGATACACCTCGGATGTCTTTAATACGAGCATCAGAATAGGAATCAAATTCTGCACCCATAACATTACCCTCTGCAAGAATAGATATGTTAGCTGTACAAGCGATACATTTTCCTGAAACAGGGTCAAAGTAAACAGGATCGTGTGTGTAATATCCATAATATTTGACTAGCTGAACATAATCGGCCACATCCAGTGGAACTGAGGGGGCGATTGTATTGATACCTACCCTGCCGTGCCCATTGCCTCTTGGCATCAGGGCAATATCCGTAGTTGAGTACCATTGTACAATACTGTTTGTTTGCGCAATGCCTGATGCATTTGTGCCGTTGCCAAATGCTATGTCATTACCTCCATAATTGGCAGCACCAACACTACCGATTTGCAGTTTATTTGCAGGGGTTACAGCGCCAATACCCACATTCCCATTGGTAAGTATTGATAATTGAGCATTGCCATTATGGGTAAAAAAATACAGGGGATGATCGGATGCGGTGCCAAACCAACCGCCATTGTTGCCCACAAAGCTTCCTACCGTAACAGTACCGTTGGTGTGGGTGAAGCCGTAACTGGCATCGGCTGTTTGTACCTGAAGCTTGGTGCCGGGGCTGCCGGTTCCAATACCTACATTGCCGGAACTGTTGATTAAAAAACTGGGGTTGGCAAAAGTACCCAAAGATACCTGGAAAATATCCGGACTTTGAATTTCCAGACGGTTAGTG
>JBBQEA010000352.1:0-4181 GCA_038320245.1 Chitinophagales bacterium
GGCAACAGGCGAGTCTCTGAACTTTTCGTTTGTTGGCTATGGTTCACAAACCATTAAAATCGGCAACGCTTCAACTTACGATGTTTCATTAAAAGCTGTTGCCAGTAAAATGGATGAAGTTGTGGTTGTTGGTTATGGCACGCAAAGCCGGAGAAATTTAACCAATGCCATTGGTAAAGTTGATACTAAAGTTTTAGAAACAACTCCACTTGCCAATATTGGGGCCTCGTTACAGGGCTCAGTTGCAGGCCTTCAGGTGGTTAATGGATCTGGTTCGCCGGGTTCTGCACCATTCATTTTACTACGTGGTGGTGCATCTATTAACAGTCCCGGTGCGCCATTGGTTGTTGTTGATGGTATTGTGCGACCGTTTAATGATATTGCTCCTGAAGATATTGCCTCTATCGAACTTTTAAAAGACGCTGCTTCAACAGCTATATACGGAGCCAGAGCCAACAATGGTGTAATATTAATTACCACTAAGCAGGGCAAAACAGGCAAATCAGAGGTTAGTTATAAATTTACACAAGGGTTTAATAAAAGCCGGGAAGGTTATAAGTATATGAATGCAAAGGATTATATTTATTATAATCGCTTGGGTAATCTAAACTCTCAGCGTACGTTGGCTCAGGTTAACTCTGGCAGAGGATATGGTTTATTAACAGATGCCGCCAATCTGGCTTTATTCGACATCAGGGCATATACAGGAAATGAATCTTTATTATCAAAAGGATGGGATACGGTGGGTGATCCTTATGGAACAAACCCGGGAAATACTTCAGGTGTTATTATCTTTAAAGATCATGGTAATGAAGTAGAAAACCTGCTTTTTAGAAATACTAATACCCAGGATCATTATATAAATGTAAATGGCGGTAATGACAAGGGAAAATATTTTGCAAGTTTTGATTATTACAAAGAGAATGGAGTTATTGTAGGGTCGGATTATAAAAGATATACCGGCAATATAAACGGCTCTTATAAAATTAAACCTAAACTGGAGGTTAGCACAGGTGCTACTTTTTCTACCTCTTCTCAATATGGGCTAATAGGGGGAGAAGCAAATACACTTTATCGTAACCTGGCTACCTGGCCAACAATGAACCCATGGTTAGATTCTGCCAAAACCAATCCAAACCCGGGTAACGGTATTACTGATGGTAATCCTTTATATTGGTTGAATAAGACTGTGAGGAATAATGAAATAAACCGTATTACTGGTAATGCTGCCGTTAAGTACGATATTATTAAAGGTCTTTACGTAAAGTTATCAGGTAATGTTTATTTATTCCAGAATACCAATGAAGGTTTTACTAAAGCCACACAAACTTACTCACAGTTATATACTAACCCGCAGGCTTTTAATACTACAAGGCCGGCTTTTTGGTCGCTTGACAAAACTGTTCAAAAACAATTCAATGCCATTGTAAATTATTCAAAAACTTTTTTGGGTAAACACAATCTTGACGCCATGCTGGGTGCAGAATCTTTTGGACAAAAATCACTTAGTTCTCAAGTATCTGGTACCGGTGCACCAACAGATGATATTACTACTGTAAATGCGTCAACAGTTTTTGCGTCTGGAAGCAATTATAGTTTTAAATCTGAATCCCGTATCATCTCTCATTTTGGAAGGCTCAATTATAATTATGACCAGCGATATTTATTAACATTTGTTTACAGGCAGGATGGTATTTCCCGGTTGGCTGAAAAAAACAAGTGGGGATTTTTCCCTGGTATGTCTGCAGGATGGAATGTACACAATGAAAAGTTTTTTAAAAACAGCAAAATCGGTAATTATATTTCTACACTTAAACCAAGATTCAGTTATGGCGTAAATGGTAATGTTGCAGGTGTTGGTAATTATGAGGTACAGGGTGTTTATGGCTCTCAGGGGAATTATAACGGAAGCCTCGGATTTTTAAGTACCGATCCTGTTAATAGTGGTTTAAGGTGGGAAAAAAGCAATACTAAAGATATAGGTGTTGATATTGGAATTTTAAAAAACAGAATTACCCTGATATTTGATTATTATGATAAAAGAACAAGCGATCTTTTAACCAATTTAATACCGCCAAGCTACATTGGTTACCCTACACTACGAACTAACCTGAGTACTTTTCAAAACAAAGGCTACGAATTTACTGTAAATGCAAATGTGTTAAGAACACCTGGTGGACTTACAGTAGATGCCAGTGCAAATATTGCATTTGTAAAAAATAAAATTCTGAAATTACCATTTAACGGCAATGATAATAACCGTCAGGGTGGTTTTCAGATTTATGACGCTGCACAGGGTAAAGTGGTTTGGGTAGGCGGTTTACAGGAAGGACAGCCACTGGGAGCTATCTATGGGTATAAGCAGGTTTCTATTTTTAAAGATGCGGCAGATGTTGCTGCAAATGCTGCCAACAGGTGGGATGTTATTGCTCAGATAGGCGGTCCTAACCGCCCCGGTACAAATAAAATTACACCGGGAGATGTAAACTGGATGGATGTTGATAAAAATGATACCATTGATACCAGAGACCAGGTTTATCTTGGCAATATAAATCCAAAATATACCGGCGGTTTTTCTGCAACAGTTGCATATAAAAATTTCTCATTCTATACACGATTCGATTTTGCGGTAGGCCACACTATTTATAATGACCTTGTTGCAAGAACCTTAGGAAACTTCCAGGGCACATTCAATTATATTGACTTGCAAAAACAGGCATGGTCACCTACAAATACAGTAACCGATATACCCAAAGTGTATTATGCCGATCAGGTGGGCGCACCGGCTGGCAAAAAGAATTATACACGGGGTAATAATGCCGGGCAGGTACTCAACGGCAATAATTCACAATTTTATGAGAAAGGGGATTACTTAGCTTGTCGTGAGATCACACTGTCATACAATTTTACAAAAGCGATACTGGCAAAAACAAAAGTGATTTCTGGGGTAAGAATATTTCTTAATGCAAACAACCTTTTTTATATAACAAAATTCAGTGGTCCATCTCCCGAACCTCCGGTAATTCCTGGTACTTCTGTAATAACAGGTATATATGGAGGAACATATCCTACTCCTAGATCGTATGTATTCGGTGTTCAGGTTACTTTTTAATTTGATAAAATAAATAATTATGAAAAAGATAATTTCTAAAATATTAATTGGGTTTGCAGCAATAATGCTTATCAGCTCTTGCAAAAAGCAATTGGAATTGGCTCCCATAAGCAGTATCAGCGATGCTAATTACTGGCAAACAGCCGATCAGTTTGATGCATTTGTTTCGGGTCTCGAAAGCCGGTTCAGAAGCCATAACTCATCCTTTCAGGCCTTGGGCGAAATGCGATCAGATATTTTTGGTACCGAACCCGGCAATGCAGGTGCATTTACAGGCGAAGCAACACAGGGGCTGGAACGCATGTGGTTACAAACAATAAATCTGGACAATACAGGTGTTAGTAATTTCGGTGGCTTTTACAGCAATATTGTTCAAATCAATTTACTGATTAATAAATTAAATACTACCAATATCGTTACGGCCGCCAATAAAAGTTATTATTTGGGAATGGCTTATGGAATGCGTGCTTTTTATTATTTTCAGATTTCACGTTCCTGGGGCGATGCGGTAATTCAAACAGATCCCGTAACCTCTTTCGATATTGCAAATTTGGCAAAAGCAGCTTCACCTGAGGCAGATGTGATGACCTTAATCAAATCAGATATAGATAATTCTGTTACAAACTTCGGGTCTAATTATAGTATTAAAAACAATAAATCTTATTGGAGTAAGGCCGCAACATTGATGTTGAAGGCAGAAGTGTATTTGTGGACAAGCCACCGAGCCGGAGGAACTGCAGATGCCACAACAGCGCTGAATGCTTTAACTGATATTCAAACCAATATACCTGCATTAACACTTTTGCCAAATTTTGCTTCAGTGTTTGCAGCTACTGGCAGGGGCAACAATGAAATCATATTATCAATACGGTATTTGAATGGCGAAGCCACGATGGGATTTGCTCAGTCAAGCTTTCTTCCTCAACCAGGTTTAATTGCTAATTTTTATGACTCAGTTGGCAACAGAAAATTTGATGTTAACACTGATAACTGGGGCGGACTATTAAGAGCGCCTGTTCAAGTATCTACATTTAGAAAATTTGATGATAAGGATAGCCGCAAGTGGGCT
>JBBQEA010000353.1:0-4149 GCA_038320245.1 Chitinophagales bacterium
ACCTTTGGTATTTAAAACATTCAGGCTGTGGCTACCCAATTTTTGATAAGCATTATAGAAAGTACCCTTTTTAAAATTTACAATGTCTTCATCTGTAAAAAGTGAATAGTTCCAAACCGGTTTCTGCGAATCAATAAAATGTGTTTCTTCATATTTTAAATGCAAAGCAATATCCGTTTTAGTTTTTCCAGGTAGCTCATTTCTTCCCGGTTGTAGCTTAGATGTTGCCATTTATAGAAATTCCATTTTACGATCTGTTATAAAAATGCACTTTCGATTTAACGTAAATTTAAGAATTACGATTTAGTTTATAATATTAATTGTTTCACCTTCATATTAAGAATTTAGTTTAGCCATTAAAACCAATCCAACTACTGTATGTCAAAACTTACTACAAGTTTATTATTCATTCTATTTTTTTCGGTAAAAGCGCAAGCTCAAACAATTACTGTGTCAGGTATTGTTGAAGATACTGTTAATAAAAAAGGCGTTCAAAATGCAGTGGTGGCCTTACTTTCTGCAAAAGATTCGGTACTTTATAAATTTACACGTACCGATACTGATGGAAAGTATAATCTCAGCAACTTAAAAGCCGGTGATTATATAGTGATGACCACACATCCTTATTTTGCAGATGTAATTTTTAAATCGGCCATTACAGGAGCAGAAAAATTTATTCCCAACATTGCACTCACATCAAAAAGTAAATTGTTGGAAGAAGTAATTATTAAAACAGGCTCGCCAATAAAAATAAAGGGAGATACTACGGTTTATACAGCCGATAGTTTTAAAGTAAGAGCTGGTGCTAATGTTGAAGAGCTACTGAAAAAATTGCCGGGCATACAGGTTGATAAGGATGGAAAGATAACTGCCATGGGCGAACAGGTAAAAAAGGTTTTGGTAGATGGAGAAGAATTTTTTGGTGATGATCCCGGTATTGCCACAAAAAATTTACGGGCAGATATTGTTAAAGAAGTGGAAGTATTTGATAAAAAAAGCGACCAGGCTGCTTTTACCGGTATTGATGACGGCGTAAAAGATAAAACCATCAACCTGAAACTAAAAGACAATGCCAAAAAAGGATATTTTGGCAAGGTAGAAGCCGGTACCGATTTTAAGAATTATTACAATAACAGTGTAATGGCAAATGCCTTTAAAGGAAAACGCAAACTGGCTGCCTATGGTATTATGAGTAATACCGGTCAAACCAATTTAGATTGGCAAGATCAAAATAATTATGGCGGAGGCATGGGCGATAATATGGTGGTGCAGGATAATGGCGATGTTTATTTTAATAATGGTGGTGATGGAGATAATTATTCGGGTGGCCGTAGCGGTATCCCAAAAAACTGGAATGGAGGTTTTCACTACAGCAATAAATTTAACAACAACAAACAGATATTAAATACTGGTTATAAAATTTCAAAAGTTAACAGCCCCAGTGGCGAACGTAATTTTTCAACCAACTTCACCGGCGATTCTTCTTACAATTCTAACAGTACTTCAGATGGTTTCTCTACAAAAATTAAACATAGCCTTAACCTTAGTTTTGAAACCAATATAGATTCTGCCAACTCACTTAAATTAACTGTACGTGGTAATATTAACAACACAAAGGCCACCAGCAATTACGGCCAGACTTCTATAAGCGATAAATCATTACTGATCAATAATATTACCCGCAAAACAAAAACTGAAACAGATAATTCGGCGATTAATACAAACCTGCTGTGGAAACATAAGTTTAAAAAACTGGCACGTACACTCACTCTTAATGTTGGATACAATATTTCTGATACAAAAGCTGACAGTTACCTTAATTCAAAAAACTACTACTACAAGTCTGGATTACCCAGCAGTAACGATACAACCGATCAGGAAAAAGTAAAGGACAACACAACCAACGCTTTTACTACAAACATTACTTACACCGAACCACTTGCCAAAGACCTGTTTCTGTCATTTAATTATGCATTTGCATTTACTACCAATATTAACGAAAGGTTTAGTTATAATAAAGATGCCAATAATGAATATACTATCCGTGTTGATTCTTTAAGCAATTCTTATTTGTTCAGGCAGGTAAATCACAAGCCTGGCATCAGTTTCAGGATGGTGAAAAAGAAATATAATTACAGTGTGGGGGTTGCGGTTTCAAATACCTCATTTAAGCAGGATAACCGTACAACAAATCTCCAACGAAAATATAGCTTTACCAATTTCTTCCCAAGTGCATCATTTTATAAAAAACTTTCAGGTAATGGCGGCATACGTTTTAATTACAATGGTTCTTCAAAAGCCCCATCGCTCGATCAGTTGCAACCCATTGTTGACAATACCGACCAGTTGAATCAATACATTGGCAATCCCGATCTTAAACAATCATTTACACACTCTATAAATGCCAACTATAATTTTTACAATGTGCTACAGGAAAAAGGTATGTGGAGTGGTATTTATGGCGGTATTACGCAAAATGCTTTTGTTAATGAAAGAACCATTGACAGTGTTGGTAAATCTATTTACAAAACCATAAATGCAAATGGTAATTATTATATCAACCTATACGGCAATTATAATTTTAAATTAAAAAAAATAAACATCCGCATCAATTTTGGGCCCAATGCAAACCTGTCCAGAAATATTTCTTTTCTCAATAGTCAACGGGTTGTTAATACCAATTCGGGTTATGGTTTAAGGGCGGGTATCAGTAAAGAAAAAGAAAAAAAATATGATATTTCTTTTAGTGGAGAAATCAGCAGAACAAATACAAAAAGTTCTATCAATACGGGTGCGCTGGCAAATTACTGGCAGGGCAATTTTAATGCTGATATAGAAATAACACTCCCTTTCAAATTTATAATTCAAACAGAATTAAACTATAAAGCCAAACAAAAAGATCCCCGTTTTCCTGCAAAAAATACATTCACTTTGTGGAACGTCTCCCTGATACGTAATTTCTTTAAAGACAAACTTGAAGCAGAAATTTCGGTAAATGATATACTGAATGAAAACAGGGGGTACGACAGGAACTTTAGTGAAAACCGCTATTCTGAAACTTTTTATAATACCCTTAAAAGATTCTGGATGCTTACCCTTACGTGGAATTTTTCTAAAAATGGCAAACCAACTTCTGACTTCTAAATTGATTTTATGAAATATATTTTTGTTATTACGCTTACTTTTTTTACGAACGTTTTGCAGGCGCAGGTATTTATTGAAAAAGGATTGATTGAATACCAGGTGGTCGTTAATAACCATAAAGCAATGGGCGAAGGTACGTGGGCCGATATGATGAGAGATAAATTTCCAAAATTATCAACCAGCTACTACCAGCTTACTTTTAATAATGATAAAAGCATTTACCTGTTTAACCGTAAAGATGAAAAAACAAAGATGCCCTGGGGAAATGAGGGCGAAGACAACGTATGGTACAATAATTATCAAAACGAAAGTTTTATTCAGCAAAAATCGGTGTTTGGCGATACTTATATTTTAACCGACAGCCTGATTAAAATAGACTGGAAAATGACCAACGAAACAAGGCAAATTGCAGGTTTTAACTGCAGAAAGGCCGTTGGTAAAATATTTGACAGTGTATATGTATTTGCTTTTTATACCGATGAAATTATAGTAAGTGGCGGCCCCATGAGTTTACATGGCCTACCCGGAATTATTTTAGGTATCACCATTCCCCGCATGTTCAGTAGTTGGGTTGCAACCAAACTGGAAGTGAATGGTGTTAATTACAACGTAATTAATGCCCCAAGCAAGGGCAAAAAGAAAAAAGCAAAAGAACTACAGGAAACGGCAGTAAAAGTTACCAAAGACTGGGGAAACTGGGGGCAACAGGCAGTTTGGGGGATATTTTTGTAGCTAAAGATGGGTTGCACCCAGCTTTAATATATATTGCCCTTTCGGGACTGCGATTATTTATGTTTTTTCGATGGGCTGCACCCATCATTAGAGTATCACCCCCTTAAAGGGCTGCCTGTTGTTTATTAAATTACAAATCCATCAGGTATTATCGCCCTCTTTTTTAGCACCACAATACCATCTTTAACAGCGTATAAAGCATGATCGGTGTCTGGCAGGTGCGGCCCTCCCTTAATGCTTACATCGTTGCCAATGCGGCAGTCCTTATCTATA
>JBBQEA010000354.1:0-4123 GCA_038320245.1 Chitinophagales bacterium
GTGTGGTATCACCACAATCCCGAAGTACCGGGTTTTAAACTGAATTTAAAAATGCAGGGACTGGAAAACTTCCCGTTACAAAATCCTTTAAAAGATAGAATATTTGGCGCGGAGATGAGTGGATACAATTTCAGGAAAAAAAATGATTCAACATTGGTCAGCAGTTCCGGCCAGCAAAGAAATTTACACATTGCCATACTAACCCAACAGCCTTCTACTCCAGGTAAATGGTTAGCTTCCATAGAGACAGTAATAAATAAAAAACTGGTTACATCAACTAAAAATTTCTATGAGCAACATGCAACATGGTGGCATCAGTTTTGGAACAGGAGTCGGATTACTATTTCTAATAATGATACGGTTGAAACTCCTTTGGGAAAAGAAAATGCAGGAAAGGTCATAACCCGCGGATACATGCTCCAAAGATTTATAAATGGCTGTGCCGGGCGGGGGAATTATCCTATTAAATTCAATGGATCAATCTTTACGGTTGATTACCCGGGAGGAGAAGGATTTGCAGATTCCCGCAGATGGGGAACGGGTTATTGGTGGCAGAATACACGACTGCCTTATTGGACAATGGCGGCAGCCGGCGACTTTGATATGATGCATCCTTTATTTAAAACTTACTTTGCGCAACTACCTCTGGAAAAATACAGAACGCAGGTTTCTTTTCATCATGAGGGTGCTTACTATCCCGAATGTACTTATTTCTGGGGTAGCACTTTTACCGAATCGTGGGGAAAGAAATCGTTGGACGAAACCACTGACAAGTTACAGGAGAGCGGCTACCACAAATATGAATGGGTAAGCGGGTTGGAGTTGTCTTCATTGATGTTTGAATATTATGAATACACGCAACAAAAAAAATTTGCTGCAGATACCTTGTTGCCATTAGCAGAACAAATTTTATTATTTTTTGATCAGCATTATAAATTGGACGAAACAGGGCACTTAAAATTTGAGCCATCACAGGCATTGGAAACCTGGTGGAATTGTACCAATGCTTTACCTGAAATTGCAGGGGTACATTATCTTATAAAAAAAATAAAAGAGCTTCCACCGGAATTGGTTCCACAGCGATTGAAAAATCTGGTAATGAAGATGGAAAAGATTATACCAGATGTACCTACCAGGGAATTTGAAAATAAAAAGATGCTGGCACCCGCAGAAAAATTTGAGAACAAATCCAATGTGGAAAATCCCGAACTCTATGCAGTGTTCCCTTTTAGACTTTATGGATTAGGCAAACCCGAAATAAACTTAGCTTTAAATGCCTGGGATTACAGGGATCCTAAAGGATATGAAGGCTGGCGCCAGGATGATCTTTGGGCTGCATTGCTGGGCAAAACCGATGATGCAAAAAATGGAATCCTTAACAGGGCTTCGCATTGGAATAAAGAAAGTCGTTTCCCTGCATTTTGGGGACCCAATTATGATTGGATACCCGACCAGGATCATGGAAGTGTCTTACTGAAAACAACACAATCAATGCTGTTGCAATGTGATGATAAAGAAATAAGATTGCTGCCCGCCTGGCCTAAAGATTGGGATGTGAGTTTTAAATTAAATGCCCCATATAATGCTATAGTAGAATGTGTTTACAAAGGCGGAAAAATTGAAAAATTAATTGTAACACCTAAAGTAAGAAGGAAAGATGTGGTAATGAGTAAGTAATAATAAGTTTTGCTCAATAGAATTTTTCCGGGCCACATAGACAGGTAAATTTCACGAGGTGAACAGTTTGATAGAAGTTTTTAAATGGATCAATTAAAAAAAACATTTATGCTTAAACTTTTTGCAACGATTGCAATATCAGGTATCCTTCTTCCGGCCTTTGCTGCTGATATAAATATTTATGTATCACCTGGCGGAAATGGAAATGGTTCAGTTAAGTCTCCAACTACTTTACAAAAGGCAATAGCAATGCTTCCCGGCTTAAAGAAAGCAAACCCAAAAGGCACCATTACGATTTTTCTTAGTGATGGCGACTATAACCTGGAGCAACCGATCTGGATCACATCAGAAAATGGTGGTACCAGTGATTTGCAAATTATTTTCAAGGCTTTGCCAAATGCACATCCTGTTGTAAGTGGCGGGCAAAATATTACTATGGAGGGTAACAAAATTTTATCTGCTTTAGTTCAGCATGCTGAAAGTATAAAACCCTATGATTTATACATTAATGGCAAAAGAGCGGTAAGAGCAAGAACACCAAACATTGATAATTATTTAACATTGAAAAAAGTGATAAATGTTGCAGATAGTCAGCATGCATTACGATTTACGCAACAATTTGAGATTCCTCAAGGATTATTTAAAAACCTCGCATCATTGCCTAAAGGCGACCTGCAAAAAGCATGGTTTAACATGTACCATAAGTGGGATAATACCATGAGAACTATTGATTCATTAAACCCTGTTAACACATCATTTTATTCAACAGGCACTATACATGGCGATTGGGCATTGATAGGAAAGCCGGCTATGTTTTATCTTGAAAATTATCCTGCGGCCTTAGACACATCCAATGAATGGATGTTGCAAAATGATACCATTAGATATATACCAGCTGAAGGGATGCATAAAGTAGAAGCAGTGATACCTGTTATGGAAAAATTACTGGTAATACAAGGTGATTCAACACTTCCTGTAGAGAACATTTTGTTTGATGGAATAGCCTTCAAATATTGCAATTATATTTTCAATGGCTATGAGGCATACCAGGCAGCTCAGAAAATAGATGCGGCAATAATGATTGACAACGCCCAAAACATCAGGTTCAACCATTGTGAAATTGCGCATACCGGGCAATACGCCATCTGGTTAAGAAAAGGCGTCAGGAATTGTGAAATTTCACATTGCTACCTGCATGATACGGGTGCAGGTGGTATAAGGATTGGAGAGACCGTTATTCGTGATGACAAAACGCAATGGACATCCAACAACAAAGTTGACAATTGCATTATACATTCTGGCGGGTTAGACTTTCCTTCCGCTGTGGGAATTTTTATTGCCAACTCAGGGGATAATTTAATTACTCATAATGATGTTGGGGACTTCCGTTACACCGGCATTTCAGTAGGTTGGGTTTGGGGGTATGCCTTTAGTCCTTCAATAAACAATAGAATAACCTACAACCATATTCATCATATTGGATGGGGCGTATTAAGTGATATGGCAGCAATTTATACGCTGGGTAATTCAGAAAGAACAGTAGTAAGCCATAATCGAATAGACGATGTGTATTCTTATGATTATGGAGGATGGGGGCTTTATGCAGACGAAGGTACCACCAACATTATGATGGAAAACAATTTAGTATATCATACCAAAACTGGCGGTTTTCACCAGCATTACGGAAAAGGTAATATTGTAAGGAACAATATTTTCGCTTTTAATAAAAAATTCCAGGCACAGTTTTCCAGGGTTGAAAAACATCATAGCCTTGATTTTAAAAATAATATCATACTAACGGATAGTGGCTACTTTTTACAGGGTGCCTGGCAAACCGGAGACGTTACTCCCGACAGCAATTGTTATTGGAATATGAATAATGATAAAGTTATTTTCATTCAATCCACCGGCTCTTATGGCGCTAATCCTAAAAATTATTTGACCCTTAAAGAATGGCAGCAAAAGAGTGGAAAGGATTTGCATAGCATTATGCAGGATCCACGATTTGTAAATGCATCAGCATATAATTTTAAAATTAAAAATAAATCGGTAATCAAAAAGATCGGGTTTAAACCTTTTGATATTGATGCGGCCGGAGTCACAGGTAATCAACAATGGAAAGACCTGGCGAAATTATCTAAAGAGGTTATAGAGGCATTTGATTCGTCAGTTTCACGGAATATGTTGCAATAGATGTATGCTGCCAATCGGGAAAAATCAACAGGCAACATTCTTACAGTATTCATTTCTGACAATACTTCTTTCTTATTTCTTAGATAAAACAGTTGTAAATAGAAATTGAAAGTACTCATTGAGCAAACAGGTTACAAACGTTACTGGGTGTTTGTTTTTGAGGACTACATTAAATTATTCAGATAAAAAGAATTGTGCGATGACGATAAATCGAAAACAAAAAATGGGAATCGATTATTGTTTAAACTATCCG
>JBBQEA010000355.1:0-4102 GCA_038320245.1 Chitinophagales bacterium
TGCAAAAAATACAATCCATCCTGCTCATCAAACCAAAACCCTTCAGCAAAAGAAAATCTGTAGTACACAAACTGGAACTCAAAAAAAATGAAAGTCAGTATCAACAAGCGTCGCCACCTATTTAGCTGCAATGTGGGCTAATTTTTTTCTTTATTTATAACAGGCATTGACTTGAATACTGAAATTCTCCTTTAGGGGATAGGGGCAAAAGCGACAATTAGAATTTCACGCAAATCAAGCAACTGGATGTGTTATTCGCTTTATGTATTTATACAATTCCAACCAGATTACCGATACAAAACCAGCTGCAGAACAAATCAGTATTTCTTGAATTCCCGGTATTTCAAATTTAAAAAAATGATTGATAAAAGGAACATATAAAATCACGCCCATTAAAACAATTGTAACAAGTATTATACCCCTTAATAAATTGTTTTTATACTTGATAGTTGTTAATACGGAATAATAAAAGGAACGGTTAACCAGGGTTAAAAAAATATTGGCTACAATCAAGGTAATAAAAACCATTGTTCTGGTAGTGTCTTCATTCATGCCCTGTTGTACAGCATATTGATAAATACAAAGGTTGGCTGCTGTTATAGCAAGCCCTTGAAAAATGCTGATGTTCAATTCCTTCCAGGACAGAAAACTGGAGGAAAAAGGTCGTGGTCTTTGTTGCATCAGATTTTTTTCAATGGGCTCGTTTTCAAAAATAATAGAACAGGTTGGCCCCATTATCAATTCCAGAAAGATTACATGAACCGGCGTAAAGATTGCAGGATATACCCATCCCAATACCAGCGGTAAAAATACTGTAAGTATAATGGGGATATGAATGGAAATAATGTACTGGATGGCTTTTTTAAGATTACTGTAAATCCTTCTTCCCATAGCAATGGCATCCACCATTTTACCCAAATCGTCGTTTTCTAAAATGAGGGAAGAAGCATCCTTTGCAATCTCAGATCCTTTTTTTCCCATGGCAACGCCTATATGCGATGCCTTCAATGCCGGACCATCATTTACCCCATCACCGGTCATGGCAACTATTTGTTGCTGTTCTTTTAAAGCCTCAATAATTTTAAGTTTTGCATCGGGAAACATCCTTGTAAAAATGTTGGTGTCCATCACTGTTTTTTTCAATGCTTCCGGTTGCAATAACATTAATTCCGCACCATCAATTGCTTTTTCACCATCTTTAAAACCTACCTGTTTGGCAATACTTTGGGTGGTTGCTTTATTATCGCCTGTTATTATTTTTACCTGTAGCCCTGCTGTATAAAATTGCTCAAAAACTTCCCTTATATTTTTTTTAGGCGGATCGTAAAACGATACCAATCCTATAAATTCAAATTCATATTCGTCCTGCTTATTTAAAAAAGCGGTACCAGAAAAAGATGATTTTGCAACCCCCAATACCCTGAAGCCTTGTTCAGTTAGGTGTTGTAGTTGCTTTTTTATTTTTTCTGTTTCTGGTTCATTCAATTTGCAACAACTTAATATTTTTTCCGGAGCACCTTTACTGGCAATGATTCTTTTTCCTTCTTTGTTTGCAAATATATGTGTCATCATAGGAGGAGTTCCGCCCAGGGGATACTCATGTACCATATTAAAATTTTTTCTTACATCAATTGCTGCAATTGATTTATAGGCTTCATGCAGGGCAATTTCCATTGGGTCGAAGGGGAGTGGTTCGCTGGCAAACATGGCTGTTTCAATTAAATCAAAAGTCTCTGCTTTTGATTGGTTGACATCATTGTAAATCGTACCTGTTTTTTCAACATAGCAGGCATTTAACTCCATGCGGTTTTCGGTAATAGTTCCGGTCTTGTCGGTACAAATTACAGTGGCACTTCCCAGGGTTTCTACCGTTTTTGTTTGCTTTACTATCACGCCCATTTTCATCAGCCGCCAGGCACCCAGGGCCATAAAAGTGGAAAATGCCACAGGGATTTCTTCGGGAAGTATAGACATGGCAAGCGTTAATGCTTTTAATAAACTGCCTGCAAAATCATGTGGCGCCGATTGAAAATAATTAATTGCCCACACAATTAAAAAAACAATTACACCGCCTATGGCCATTTTTTTTACAAAATTGCCTATCTGAATTTCTAAAGGTGTTTGTCCTTCTTTAATGTTTTGTAATGATTGCCCGATTTTACCCAATTTAGTATTGTTGCCAATTTCGGTTGCAACGCCAATTGCCATGCCTGTGGCAATTGAAGTGCCCATATAAACGGCATTCTCCTCATCATTTTTATTTTTTACTACGGCGAATGATTCACCGGTAAGGATGGATTCGTTTACAGAGAAATCGTTTGAGTAAATAATTTTTGCATCTACTGTAATCATGGAACCCTCTTCAAATATCACCACATCATTTAAAACAATATCAGCACTGTTGATCTCAATTATTTTACCTGATCTTACTACTTTACTTTTTGGTTGAGATAATTTTTTTAATGCTGCCAGGGCATTGTTGCTTTTTGATTCCTGGTAAAGTGAAATGGCAGATACCAATAAAATGGCCGATACCATAAATAACCCTTCTTGCAGCTGACCCGAAATAAAGTAAATGATACTTGCTGCCAACAGCAGTATGAACATCGGTTCCTTAACTGTATCAATAATGGCTTTTAACCAGCCACTACGCTCCTTGTTGTTTAATTCGTTGGTTCCGTTTTGTTCTCTTGATGATTGTACTTCGGCTTCGGATAAGCCGCTTATTGGGATGGGGAGATGTTCCATTCTGTAGATTTGTAGCACAATTTACTACAGAAACAGCTGGCTTAGATATAATTAAAAATGCCCGGTTTATACCGGGCATTTTTAATAGAATAATAAACAGTATAAAAATTATTTTAAAGCTACTATCTTAATTAATTTACTTTTCTGCAATTGTTAAAGTATGAGTAGCTTTTTGCTTAATCATGCTATGCTCACCGCTCATCTTCATAATCGTTTCCATCTGTGCCTTGCGGTTAGCCTGAATTTTATCATGATGAAGTTTTGCAAGCGTAGGAGCAATTACCAATGAAACAATGCTCATCAGCTTAATTAAAATATTCATGGATGGACCTGAAGTATCTTTAAATGGATCACCCACTGTATCACCCGTAACAGATGCTTTGTGTGGATCAGATTTTTTATAGTACATCTCGCCATTTATTTCCACACCTTTTTCAAAAGATTTTTTGGCGTTATCCCATGCACCACCGGCATTGTTTTGGAACATCCCCATTAATACACCACTCACGGTAGCACCGGCTAAAAATCCGCCCAATACTTCTGGTCCAAAAATGAAACCAATAATGATGGGAGATAATAAAGCAATTGCACCGGGCAACATCATTTTCTTTAATGAAGCTTCTGTAGAGATAGCCACACATTTATCATACTCCGGTTTGCCTGTACCTTCCATAATACCCGGAATGGTGCGGAACTGCCGGCGAACTTCTTCAACCATCGCCATGGCTGCTTCACCTACTGCACGAATGGCAAGTGAAGAAAATATAAACGGAATCATGCCACCCACAAACAAACCAGCCAATACATCAGCATGATAAATATCAATACCATCAATACCTGCAATACCAACAAATGCAGCAAACAAAGCCAATGCAGTTAAAGCAGCAGAAGCAATGGCGAAACCTTTACCACTTGCCGCAGTTGTGTTACCAACCGCATCTAAAATGTCTGTCTTTTCACGCACATCGGCAGGTAACTCACTCATCTCTGCAATACCACCTGCATTATCAGCAATAGGACCAAAAGCATCTATCGCTAATTGCATGGCTGTAGTTGCCATCATACCTGCAGCAGCAATTGCCACACCATATAAACCTGCACAGGCGTAAGAGCCATAAATGCCTGCAGCCAATACTAAAATTGGTAACAAGGTACTTTCCATACCAACTGCCAATCCACCAATAATATTGGTAGCATGACCAGTAGCACTTTGGCGAATAATACTCATCACCGGGCGCTTGCCCATGGCTGTATAATATTCTGTAATGATACTCATTAATGTACCTACACCAAGGCCTACCATAATGGCGCCAAACACGCCTGTTTTAGTAAACTCGTGGTTACGCAAAGTCAT
>JBBQEA010000356.1:0-4020 GCA_038320245.1 Chitinophagales bacterium
CGGATGCAGTTTAATCGTCACGATAGATTCTTCTTCCTGGTCTCCAAAATACCATTCCTGCACAATCCGCTTGCTTTCTTCAAATGAAATATTTCTGCCCACAATTGTTCCTTCCCACAATGAAAATTCGCTATCAGGTTCGGTACTCATTTCAGCTTCTGAACCTGTCCATAGTTGTATAGTAGCAGGGTTGGTGAGGGCAAGATAAATTTCTTCCGGATCGGCCGGTATGATGTAATATTTTTTAAAGTCTTTCATGAGTTTTTATTTTCTATCTACAAAAATCGAATTGGTTTATTAATGGTTTTTATCAAAGCTATTGGTATTTTCAATCCATCTTCACTACTCTTACATAATCCAGCATAGCCTGGTTTACAACTTCGTTCATATTCTCGTTCCAGGGCTCATAAGAAAGTGAAAGAGTATGGGTGCCTTTTTCTAAATGTACCGCCACACTATTGGTGAATCCCCAGTTGCTCCATTCTTCATTACCACGTTGAGGTAATACAATTGTTCCGATTTTTTTACCATCATTATTTAATGTTCTTATGCCGCATTTATTAAGTGTGTTGGTGGGGCCATTGCCATTAGCATATCGACAATCAATAGCATAGTTTCCTGTTTCATTAATATTGATGGAAAAAGAAACTGTTTTATTTTGAGTGGTGCTCAATTCTATAAATCCATTTCCTGTAAAACCTTTGTAAGGATAGTTAGCTGCCGGGGCAACCATCGATGCATCGTATAAGTTTACGCTGTTTTTTGCAGTAACTAAAATTGGTTCACTTGCAAAGGAGGGTACATCATTTTTATCGATGGCCGTTACCTGGTATTCAGCAGTAGTATTATCATCAATGGTAATTGATTGATTGGCTGTTATTGTAAGTTCCTGTCCGTTTTTATAAACAATGTATTGTACAGCAGCTTCAATTTTTTCCCAGGAAAGTATATTGTTTTCGGCTACAATCATTGGGGTTGTAAGTGTAACACAATGTGGCTGTTTATTGATGGTGTTTTCTTTGGGTGTGTTATCAGCCAAAATTATTTTGATGGAATGCCTTCCTTTTAATGAAGCCGGTATTAATGGTGTTGCAGCTTTTCCGTCTATTAAAAAAGTACGAATAATATTGCCATAACCTTCCATTGAAATATCAAGTATAGCATTTCTGTATTTAAAATTTGTAAGCTTTCTTTTGCCCTTGAGTGCTTGGGGAACAAATGGTTTAAAGAGTAGTTGATCTGCATTAAATTGAATTCCAAACAATATTTTATGTACCAGCGCTAAATTGCCCGAGAGGCTCCAAAGCATGTTGCTGGAGTTTATTTGTGTGCCGGCAAAGTCCCCGTTTTGTGCTACAAAATTTTCTTTGTTGGTGGCAAATAAAGCAGCTGGTCGGTAGATGGCACCAATGGATTCCATTACTGCTTTTTCGTTTCCAGCCTTTGCAGCAGCAAGGGCAAAATAGGTTTGCACAAATGGCCAAACAGCATTGTTGTGATAAGGTGGTATTCCGGGAATTTGTGGATAAATGCACGGGACGCCAAAATCCATAAATGCTGTGTTACTGATGATGGAAGTCTGCTGTTTTTCATCTGCAATATTAAACAATACACAAAGTGCTTCGCCAAGGGCTTCGTTTTTAGGCGACTGCATTAAACTATTTCTTCCATACAAAAACTGGGCATAGTATCCTTTGTCTTTCATCCACAATTGTTTGTTGATGGCGGCTTTTATTCCTGCAGCAAGTGCTGAGTGTTTAGTATACACTGCTTCCTGTTGCAGTAATTTTGCCATTGATGCCAATACAATATTTGCCTGGTAGTGAACTGCGTTGGTACCCAAATTTTCTGATACATAAATATCTACTGGCTGCATCCATTTAGGATAGGTTTGTTCTCTCCAATCCAAAAATGAAGATTCTCCTTTTACCAGGCCCGTTACCGGATTGTAGGCATTTTGCAAATCATCTTCGATAGAATTTTTAATGATGATGAAAGCCTGTTGCAGCCAATCCTTATCGCCAGTTGCTTTATATACTTCCCAGGCTGCAGTTGCCCAAATCATTCTATCGGTACTTACCGGGTATGCACCTCCGGTGCCAGTATCCTGAATAATTTTTTTCTTTTTTTTTACCTTTTTCATCAGGCTATTCATTGCTACTTTGGGCTGCAGATAAGCCATTGATAAAATAATGCTGTAGCTGATATCTCTTGTCCATACACCTGCCCATTCTTTCCCGGTTCGGAAAGTACTGTCTGGTTCTACTGCTTTTACCATTTCTTCCATCGACATATTATAGATAGCATCACTGATTGGAAAGGTTGATTGGTACTGTGGAAAAGCAGCAATATTCTTGCTCAATTTCCAGGAAGCAGCTGTTTGCTTTTCATCTTTTTGAGCATTCAGCATCAATGTTGTTTCGTAAATACCATCTCCGTCAGCATCTGTTAATTGAAGTTCGTTGTGATTTACAAGGTTATCAAAATCCCAAATCATCGGCGCAGTACCACCAGCTACATACACAGCTTTAAAATCTTCCTTAAAAATTTTATTACCATTACAATCAGTAAAAAATCCATGGCGGGTAAAGTCTGCAAATACCTTTCGCATATCCAGTTTTATGGTCAATTGGGTTTCCGGTTTTAAATACGTTTGTTCGTTACCGGTAGTGCCGGTTTCTTGTTCACCAAAAACAATGGGAGCTGTTTCATTAACGGCGGCGCTGCAATTGAAATGGTGATCAACACCAGGTTTCATCTCATTATCTTTTCCATTAATGCTGAATTTGAAACTGATATTACTACTCAGGAATTCGTTGGCAGGACTTTTATAATTAGATATAATTTCGGTTGCTGAAACTGCTTTTGCTACATACTTATTTTGCTGAACAATGCTATCGTTGTACAATGTGTACTGGGGATTTTTAAGAATTATATTGTTGGTTTGCTGTGCTAATGACATCTGTATAAAAAGTGAATTGACAAGGAAAGAAATTCCCAGTACTATATTTTTAATTTTCATAATTACTTTTTTTGGCAGCTAAATAATACCTCAAGGTAAAAAAATAAATACCGTAAAATAAAAAGGAAGCAAAGGATTGGTTCCTGCTTCCTTTATAATCTTTTTCAACAACTACTAACGCCCAAAATCATCCTGTACCCTTACGATATCTTCTTCGTCACTTGGGTTATTGACATCTGTATGGCGCCAAATTTCTGCTACAATTCCCCAGCCATTTTCCATCCCGATCAGGCGGTGGCGTTCTCCTTGTTTTAATTGAATAATATCACCAATTTGTAAGTGTGTTGTTTCTTTTTCTTCATCGGTATCACTGGTTACAACACCGGCAGTACCACCAATCAATTTCCAAATTTCGGCACGGCGATGGTGGTATTGCCAGCTCAATCTTTTTGCTGGTGCAACAACCAAAATCTTGGGACTAAGTTTCCCTGAAATATTTAATTCCTCCTGAGTAAGATGAGGAAAATAGGTTGCTATAAATTTTTCTGATTGGCTCTCATCCAATACAAAAAAACCTCCCCATGGGCGAGTACTATCTTGCTTATCAATTTTTAATCCTTGCTGGTGCAGGTATTCTGCTACAGTTTCAAATACAAGCTCCTTAGGTGTTTCGATAGAAAAACTTAATGACATCATCTGATTCGTTTTAAGATAATTAAGAGTTTTTTAGTTTTATCCCTTTTATAAAAAGGGTTGATTAAACGTATTCCTTATTGGGGCGGTGATTTACCTACCCATGTAAACCATTAATATCTGCACATCACTAGGATTTACACCAGAAATTCTGGAAGCCTGACCCAACGTACGTGGCCGGATTTTAGTAAACTTTTGTCTTGCCTCATTGCTAAGCGACACCAATTTATCGTAACTAAAGTTATCGGGAATCATCAAATCTTCCAGTTGGCTCATTTTGGTTACGAGTTCTTTTTCCTTTGTTATGTAAGTATCATACTTCAATTGTATTTCTACCTGTTCTATCGCATCATCGTTAAATCCTT
>JBBQEA010000357.1:0-3974 GCA_038320245.1 Chitinophagales bacterium
AATTTAAAAAGTATTCACAGCCCGAAAGGGCTTTTTGTCCCCATACCTCCAATTTAATTTCAAGCAGCCCGAAAAATATTTTTAATCGCAACCTTCAAACCGGTAAGGAGACTATGTTTTAATTACTCTCTGAATTGTTGAAAAATATCCAAATTAAGATGTTTATAACAAGTGGAATTCATATTGTCTTTGCAGGAAGAATTTACAAACTTCAGCAAACCTTTGAAACGTCTTTGCAACAAATTCTTCATTACGTTAATCCAACTATTTAATAACCATTACACAAATAATACTGATTATACGCTGTTTGTAGTCCAATGCCGAAATCGATTGGTGCAAGTCGGTATTTACCAAATCCATTCACACTGCGCCAGCACATCCCGATAGCTATTGGTAGCCTGAATGAAATTATATTTGGTATAATCATCCAAAGTAAAATACAAAAAAATGCCACCCGAATGAGTGGCATTTTTTATATAAAATTATTCGTTTTTTTTACAAACGATTCAATACTTCTTCACCCATTGCATGGGTCCCCAATATTTTGTCGGGTGCAGTGGTAGCATCTGCAATATCTCTTGTTCTAAAGCCAGCTTTTAAAACTGCATCTACCGCATTCACTACAGCATCAGCCTCCGCCTTAAGGCCAAATGAAATTTCCAGCAATAATGCAGCAGAAAGAATGGAGGCCAACGGATTGGCAACCCCTTTTCCGGTAATGTCATGTGCAGACCCGTGGATGGGTTCATACACTCCCGTACCATCTCCAATAGACGCAGAGGCCAGCATGCCCATGGATCCTGCAATCTGTGATGCCTCATCCGTTAAAATATCACCAAATAAATTAGCGGTTACCACCACATCAAAACGGCAGGGATCTTTAATTAACATCATCGCCGTAGAATCTACAAACTGGTGCTCTACTGCTACATCCGGATATTCCAATGCCAGCTTCTGAATTTCTTCTCTCCACAAACGGCTTGTTTCAAGAACGTTTGCTTTATCAACTGAGCATAGTTTTTTACGCCTTGTTCTGGCCGCTTCAAATGCACGACGGCCAATTCTTTCCACTTCGTACCGACTGTATTCTGCCATATCGTACGCAGTATCCCCATTGTTTTTTCTTCCCTTTTCACCAAAGTAAATATCACCGGTTAATTCACGGAAGAATAAAATATCTGCACCTTTCAAAATCTCTGGTTTAATGCTGGATGCACTTAATAATTCATCAAACAATTTTATCGGACGAAGGTTAGCATATAAACCCAACTCCTTGCGCATTTTTAACAAGCCCTGCTCCGGACGAACTTTTGCAGATGGATCATTATCGTATTTTGGATGACCAACAGCGCCGAATAAAACAGCATCAGATTTTTTCATTTTTTCCAATGATTCGGCAGGTAACGGATCGCCGGTTGCTTCAATGGCTACATGGCCAATCAATGCTTCATCGTAAGTAAATTCATGATTGAATTTTGCCGCTATCTTATCCAAAACTTTTTTACCTACTGCGGTTACTTCTTGTCCAATCCCATCTCCGGGAACTATTAAAATGTTTTTTTTTGCCATGATATTTTTTTAAACTTTAAATCAGATTCAACATTTTTTGGGTGGCTTTAATAGCAGCAACGGTTTGGTCGCTATCCAATCCTCGTGTTTTAAATTCTTTGCCGTTATTGGTCCAGGTAATGATGGTTTCGCACAAAGCATCCGATTTGCCACCGGGAGGAATACGCACCGTATAATCTGTTAATAAAGGCAGGTCCAGCTTCTTCTTTTTGTAAATAAGTTTCAAGGCATTCATAAATGCATCATACTGTCCATCACCTTGCGCATGCATTTCAAATACTTCTCCATGCACATTAATTTTCAATGTAACAGAAGGCTTCAGTTCTTTTGAATGTGTGAGCACATAATTTTCAATTTGTACTTTTTCTTCAATGCTGTTACTGTCCAGCACGTCAGAAATAATGTAAGGCAAATCGGATGGTGTTACTACTTCTTTTCTATCCCCCAATTCAATAATTCGCTGCGTAACTTTTTTTAAATCGGCATCGGATAACTGAATGCCCAATTCCTGTAAATTATTTTCAATATTGGCCTTACCACTTGTTTTGCCCAGCGCATATTTACGCTGCCGTCCAAACCGCTCAGGCATAAGGTCATTAAAATACAAACTGTTTTTTTTGTCGCCATCCGCATGTATACCCGCTGTTTGTGTAAATACATTTTCACCTACAACAGGCTTATTCACGCCAATTCTAAACCCGGAAAATGTCTCTACCAGCTTGCTAACTTTATACAAAGATTTTTCAACCACGTTGGTTTTAACCTCTTTCATAAAGTCATTCAATACAGCTATGGCACTTGCCAGTGGCGCATTACCGGCACGTTCGCCCATTCCGTTTACTGTGAGATGCAATCCATGGGCACCTGCTTTTACAGCTTCCATTACGTTTGCAATACTTAAATCGTAATCGTTGTGTGCATGAAAATCAAAATGAATGGTTGGGTATCGCTTTACAATCGCAGAAATATATTCAGCTGTTTCAGAAGGAATCAATACGCCCAAAGTATCGGGTAATAAAATTCTTTTCACAGGCTGTGTGGAAAGGAAATCGAGGTATTGGAAAACATAGTCAGGTGAGTTGCGCATGCCATTGCTCCAGTCTTCCAGGTAAACATTGCAATCAATATTTTTTGATTGGGCCAATGCAATTACTTCACCTACTTCTTTAAAATGTTGCGCCGGTGTCTTTTTAAGCTGGTGGGTTAAATGATTTAAGGAGCCCTTGGTTAACAGGTTCATCACCCTTGCACCGGCTTGCAACATCCAGTCTACCGAAGTAGCGCCATCAACAAAAGTGAGTACTTCAATTTTATCAATGAACCCATGAGCAGCGGCCCATTCCGTAATTTTTTTTACAGCCTCAAATTCGCCTTCCGAAACCCGGGCTGAAGCAATTTCAAGCCTGTCAACTTTTACCTCAGTAAGCAGAAGTTGAGCAATGGTCAATTTTTCGGATGAAGAAAAAGATACAGCACTGGTTTGTTCGCCATCCCGAAGGGTGGTATCCATTATTTCAATATTACGTTGCAATGAGCTCATGTTGGTTGGCTGGTTGTATGCTGTTTTTACAGAGACATCATTTATTTAGTCTGTATCTGGCTGCATTTAAATTATACTTGTAAGTTTAGAAGGTTTAGTTGTTTAGAAATACCCCGGAGTAGTAACAAATTACTATAGCTGCAATATGTACTTAAAAACACCTCATAGTTTCTTTTAAGAATCAATACAAACTCTTTGCAGCGAATGAAGTGATATCTTCTTTCATTGCCTGCAAATAATCAATATCATCAAACCCATTGGTCATGTTATGCTTTTTGTAGGTGTTGATGGCGAATGATTCTTTTTCGCCGGTGGTTAAAATGGTAATGGTTTGATCAGGAAGATTTATTTCCAGTTCGGTTGCAGGATTGGCTTCGATGGCAGTGAAAATTTTATCTAAAAATTCCGGGCTAACCTGCACCGGTAGTATGCCAATATTGAGCGCATTGCCTTTAAAAATATCTGCAAAAAAACTGGATACCACACAACGGAATCCATAATCATAAATGGCCCATGCTGCATGCTCCCGGCTACTACCGCTGCCAAAGTTTTTGCCGCCTACCAATATCTTTCCGGTGTAAATAGGATTGTTCAACACAAAATCCTTTTTAACTGAATTGTCCGGATTGTAACGCCAGTCTCTGAAAAGACTATCGCCAAAACCGGTGCGTTCTGTAGCTTTTAAAAACCGGGCAGGAATTATCTGATCGGTATCTACATTTTCCATTGGCAAGGGAACTGCGGTACTGGTGAGTATGGTGAATTTATCGTAGGCCATTTTTGATTTGTGATTTTTGATTTATGATTTGTGATCACTAGCGTCTTGTTATAAATCGAATAGGTTCAATTGATTACAGTTTTGTTC
>JBBQEA010000358.1:0-3957 GCA_038320245.1 Chitinophagales bacterium
TTCATCGTATACCTGATGCGTTTTCCACTTGCTATAATCAGATGTTTTGTATTTGTCCCGCAGGTAGCAGAAAGCTGCGTAAGGCACCAGCCAATGGCGGTTTAAATTAAAGAATTCAAAGAATTTAATATCGTCTTTAAATGTATTTTTTTGTTGCTGGTACAATGCGGCTATAGCGGAAAACTTAAATTCCATTACCTGGTCGTAATCTACGGTTGGCAAGGCATTCAGCTCCTGCTGCTTTGGCTTTAATGAATTTAGTAATGCGCTGTTTTTACCCCCTGCAACCTTTTCAATATTCAGGTACATGGGATGTAAAGCAAACGCAGAAATAGCTGCATAAGGGTAAGAATCTAACCAGCTATGTGTAGCAGTTGTATCATTGATTGGTAATAATTGAATAAGTTTTAATCCACAGGTTTTTGCCCAGTCAACCAGCAAGCTGATGTCCGTAAATTCGCCTGTGCCAAAACTATTTTCCGTACGTAAACTAAATACGGGAATGGCCACGCCAGCGCCTTTCCAGGTAGGAAAAGGCAGTTGTGCAAAACCATCATGTATTACGGTGATTTTTCCTTTGCCGCTTTCGCCGAACAGCGTGCGGTTACTACCCGATTCAAAATCGATCAGTTTTCCACTTTTTATATCGAATACGCCATATTTATAGGCTACCGGAAAAGTTTCACTGCCAAGGTTTACTTTAACAGTCCACCAGTTGCCGGATTTGTGGAGTAACAATGGTTCTTTGGTTTTCCAATCTCCCAGAGATTTTGTACTTCCTGCAATACAAAGTGCTTCGTTGTCTTTTAACAGGGGAGCTTTCACCTTAAACTCGTGGGTAAATATTTTAACTGCTTTAGCTTTTGCAGCAGCATGTTTTGTTTTTAAAAATACCTCCTGAAACGGTTTGGTAAAAAACGCATTTTGCACATCTCCGGAGTGGTTCCAGGTATCAATTAATGTGTATTCATTTACGGGGTTAGTTGTTAACTCAATTATCCTGTCGTCGCCCCATTCTATTACCTGGCTGCCATCGTTGGTTTTTAAAATATACCGGTATTGAATGTCTATTGGCGTTATAGATGCTGAAGGCAATTCTACTTGCCCCTGCCAGAATTCGTTGTTGAAATATTGAAGCGGCAAAGCTTTCGTCACATCATCAGCACCCATTGCAATGTGGCTGCCGGAGACCAATAATGATTGTCCTGGTGATGTAGAAAACCGTATATAGAAATGTAAAATCATTTAAAAGAAATTAGTGAGGCAATATAAAGCCTTTTTATTTAAGGTGTTAGTATTACACAATAAAATTAAAAAGTTTTGTAGGTTACAAACGACGGCTGAACAATAAATAAAATTTAAAGTGCACAAATAACTTTGTATGATTTGCCCTATTTTTGCCAAAACATTTTTACAAATGGAATCAGCTAAAAAATCTACCGGCCTCTATTGGGTTTTATTTTTTGCCTCTGTTGCGGCTTTCTTTTTAGTATACGCTGTTGGCGGTGGATATTGTTCTATGGTATTGCCTTTTGTATGTACTTTCTTTGCCAAGGCATTGGACTTGATGTAAACTTTTCATTTATTTTTTTGGGAACCGGCATATTGGCCTTGGGCATCATTCTTGCGTCGCACACTTGGACGGCATACCATTATGCAGCTGTAGACTTTATAATTAAAGCGCACCAATACATTTCAACCGTCAATAATAAACAAGCTGATTAAACAAAAAAAGAGGCCTTCTAATGGAGCGCCTCTTTTTTTGTTGAACTATTTTTAAAATTTGTAATTATTTACTTTTAATAACCGCAAAATGATAAATGCGCTACTTCAATCCATTGATAATAGCCACAAACTCAGGTGCAATTAACGAAGCTCCACCAACCAATCCACCATCAACATCCGGCTGACCAAAAATTTCTTTTGCATTGGCAGCTTTTACGCTACCGCCATACAAAATAGAAATGCTGTCTGCGACTTCAGCGCTATATTGCGCCGCCATTACAGAACGTATGTGTGCCTGTATTTCCTGTGCTTGTTCGCTGGTAGCCGTTTTGCCTGTACCTATTGCCCAGATGGGTTCGTAAGCAATGATAAAGCCGGTTAATTGCTCGGCAGACAAATGAAAAAGACTTTCTTTTAGCTGGGTTTCTACAAAACTATTTTGTGTACCTGCTTCCCTAATTTCCAATGCTTCGCCACAACAAAAAATTGGTTTTAAACCATTCTCAAAACATATATCAACTTTTTCGGCAAGGGTGGCGTTGCTTTCATTAAAATACTCTCTTCTTTCACTATGGCCAATAATAACATAGTGGATACCGATGCTGGTAAGCATGGTAGCACTTACTTCGCCGGTAAAAGCACCCGATTTTTTATTGTAACAGTTTTGCGCTGCAACTACAATATTAGGTTGTTCGGCCAATAATTCTTTAATGGTAATCAGGTAGGGAAAAGGAACCCCCAGAATTACAAGCCGGTTGTCGCTAAGGGTTAGATCTGCCTGCGCAATTTCTTCTGATAATGCCTTACCCTGTTCCAATGTCAGGTTCATTTTCCAATTAGCTGCAGCTATTTGTTTTCTCATTTTTTTAAGTTGATTGTTTATAAAGGATTTCTAAATTATTTATTTCGGTTTGGGTAATGTGCTGGCCTTTAAACTTTTTCCAGTTATCAATATCCTGCAAAACTTTTTCAAAAGTATATCTTTCTTTTCCCCAGGTAAAATCATTTACAAATTTGGGTGGAAACCCTTCTCCAAAAATATTGCAGCAAACGCCCACCACTGTACCGGTATTGAAAGAAGTATTAATGGCGGCACGGCTGTAATCACCCATCAGGAGGCCCGCTTTTAACCCAACCGGTGAGTACGCTTTTGCAGCATTGTTCCAGACTTTTACCGTACCGGCAGTATTTTTTACATTGCTATTGGTAGTTCCTGCGCCAAGGTTGCACCATTCACCAAGCACACTATCGCCCAGATAACCATCATGTGCTTTGTTGCTGTTTGCCATCAATACACTGTTTTTAATTTCCCCCGCAGCAATACAGTTGGGGCCGATGGTAGTAGCACCATATACTTTGGCGCCCATTTTTAACACAGCATTTTCGCACAAGGCAAACGGGCCACGAATGATACAGCCTTCCATTACTTCGGCATTTTTACCAATGTAAATTGGCCCGGCTGAAGCATTCAACAGGCTATGCTCCACTATTGCGCCTTCTTCAATAAAAATATTTTCGGGTGCGATGGTTTTGTTGGTGGTGCTTATAGGATGGGAAGTTCTGTTAGCAGTTATCAGCTCAAAATCTTTTCTAAGTGCCCAATCATTGAACTGAAAAATATTCCATGGGAATTCCAAGAGTCTACTATCCGCTTGCTCAGATTCAGAGTCGCTTACTGAACCAAGTACTATTGTTGCAACATAATTTTCTGTGGGAATGATGGCTGCGTTTACTGTAATGCTGTCATGACTTTCATTAAAGCCCGGTTTTGTCATTATCAACGCCCATTTTTCACGGATAGTGAGTATGCCAATGCGAATGTCGGCAGCATTTCTTGTAGCAGTAAATGGATAAAGGCTTTCTTTTACCGAACTATCATCAAAAACAATGTCCATGGCAACTAAATTACGTACCAAACAAATAACTACCCAATCTCTTTTGTATTTAAGCTGCTCTGCCAATTATAAACTAATAAATGTTTAGCCAAAACCCTTATAAAAACAAAAATCCCCCGGGAAAACCAAGGGGACTTAAAGTATAGCCATGAAAAACAACCGTTCGTACAGATGTATGTACTAGTGCGCTCTCTTTTCGTAACGTTTTTTAAATTTATCAATACGACCTGCAGTATCCACCAATACATTTTTACCTGTATAGAAAGGATGTGAAGTATTTGAAATCTCTAGTTTAATTACAGGGTATTCATTACCATCTTCCCATTTAACCATCTCT
>JBBQEA010000359.1:0-3934 GCA_038320245.1 Chitinophagales bacterium
CGCCTGTTGCAAATGCCGGCCCTGATGTGATTACAACTCTTCCGGCTAATAGTGTAACCCTTACTGGAAGTGGAACAGATCCTGATGGTACGATTGCCTCTTATTTATGGACTTATATTTCCGGACCTGCCGGAAGTATAATAGGCAGCGCTACAAAAGCACAAACATTAATAAGCAACATGACTCAGGGAGTTTATGTTTTCAAACTGAAGGTGACAGATAACAATGGCGCAACTGCCTCCAATCAAATGCAGCTAACGGTAAAAGCTGCCACAGGTACAGGCGTAACAAAATATATAAATGTGAACCTTTATGGCGGATCGAATCCTTATAATATTAGTGCATGGAATGATTGGAATGTCGGAACCGGAAATACTACTAACGTAACATCTGGATTATTTAAATATTCAGATGGTACGGCGTCAAATGTAAAGTCAGTGCTGAGCTATAGCCTGGCTGTTGGTGATAACGGATCAGGATATGGTGGTGGCATTGCTCCACCGGAAGTACTCAGGTACACCAGCGATGGCCAGGCAGCAAGAACATTAACCATCTCTGGCTTGTCAACCTCTCTGAAGTATGACCTTGAGTTGTATGCAAGCAGGTACAGCATTGGTAACAGCACCATATTCACACTCAATGGCACATCCGTTACCATAGCCACTTATTATAATTTTACCAATAAAGCGACATTTTCCAATATTACTCCAAATGCTCAGGGACAAATAGTGGTAGGCATCTCTTCCCTTACCAGCTATAATTATGTAAACGGCTTTACGCTTACTGAGCAAGGAGGTACTGTAGGTGGCGTCTCGAATAATACAATCACAGCAGTTGAAGAGAATTCTTCACAAGAAGGAATCGCTTCAGTGAAAGCCTACCCTAACCCGGTAACAAGTAATGTTGCGCTGCAATTAACGCATGCGGCAACTGGCTTAATGAAAGTAGAGATTATAAACGCAAACGGAAGCCTCGCAAAACAGTTGATATTACAGCATACATCGCCAGTAAATAAAATTGATATTCCCATGAAGGGATTAGCTCCGGGAACTTATATTATTAAGGTTCAAATAGGCGGTTGGTCAACTTCTAAAAAAATTATAAAACAATAGATGAAGGCTCTGTGATATATTACGGTCATCGTCCAGGTAAAAAAAATCAAGGGAGCATGCTAAACGTACTCCCTTGACACTTCCGCCATTTGGTGAAATATAACCGATTGCCAACCCGCAATCTTCAAAAACTCTAAAGTACTATTGAATGCTTTGAATGCTGATTCAAAAAGTATGGACTATTTTATTATTGTCTTTTAGTTTTGATAAACTAAATTTAAAATTCATTTACTTATTTACAAATGGCTTTTATCAAAACGGTAACAGGGTTTATATTTTTATTGCTGCCCATATTTTCTTCGGCGCAATTAAACAAAGATTCTTTTTACCTCCTTCAGCCCGACAGGGTTTTTGATGGTGAACAAGTACATGAAAACTGGCAGGTAGTTGTAAAAAACGACACGATTATATTTGCAGGAATTTTAGCCAAGCCTGTATCAAATGCGAAAATAATTGTTCTTACTGGTTGTACTTTATTGCCTGGATTTATAGAAGGGCACAGTCATCTTTTTTTACATCCTTATAATGAAACACCCTGGAACGACCAGGTTCTTAAAGAATCCCATGCGGAAAGAGTTGCAAGGGCCACAGTGCATGCATATAACACTTTGATGGCAGGTTTTACAACCGTTCGGGACCTTGGTACGGAAGGAGCTGGTTATGATGATGTGGGATTAAAAGCCGCTATTGAAAAAGGAATTATTCCCGGGCCGCGTATGCTCGTGGCAACGAGGGCAATTGTGGCAACGGGTAGCTATGGACCTAAAGAATTAAGCTATGATATTGATGCCCCCAAAGGTGCCGCAGAAGCCGATGGTGCGGATGGGCTGATAAAAGAAGTTCGTACACAAATTGGCAAAGGTGCTGATGTCGTGAAACTATATGCAGACTACCGGTGGGGGCCGAATAAAGAAGCGATGCCCACTTTTACTATTGATGAATTAAAGAAAGCAGTAGAAGTTGCAGCAAGCAGTGGAAGAATAGTTGCGGCACATGCTACCACAGCAGAAGGAATGCAAAGAGCAATCGCCGCAGGTGTAACAACTATTGAGCATGGTGATAACGGCACATTGGAAATTTTTAACCTGATGAAGCAAAAAAATATTGCCCTTTGCCCCACACTTGCTGCGGGTGATGCAATAGAGCAATATAATGGCTGGCGAAAAGGAACAGAGTCTGAGCCATTAAAAATCCAGCAAAAACGTTCAAGTTTTAAAGAAGCCTTAAAAGCTGGTGTTATCATCTGCATGGGTGGCGATGTCGGCGTATTTCCTCATGGAGATAATGCCCGTGAAATGGAGCTGATGGTGGATTATGGAATGAAGCCAATTGATGTACTTCAATCGGCAACTTCAGTAAATGCAGATGTTTTCAGAATCAATGGTAAAGTTGGGAGAATTAAACAAGGCTTATTTGCTGATATACTTGTTGTAAAAGGCGATCCTTCAAAAAATATTCATGACATCAGGAATATAAAGCTGGTTATGAAAAGCGGGATAATTTATTTTTATAAATAAAAATCAACATTATGGATTATAGTGAATTCCGTCAAGCCGGCCATTATCTTATAGATTACATTAGTGATTATTTGCAGAATGTAAATCATAAACCATTATTTACTGATGCAGCGCCTTCATTTTTGAACAAGCTGTTTGAAGAATCTATTCCCAATAATCCGAAATCGCTTGATGCAGTTCAAAAAATACTGGAAGAAAAATTAATACCTTATTGCACTCATGTCAATCATCCTGGCTATATGGGATTGATAACTCCATCGCCAAACCCTGCGGGTATTTTGGGCGACCTTCTCGCGGCAGCTTTAAACCAGAATTTAGGCGTCTTCTCTATCAGCCCTTCTGCTACAGCTATGGAACTCCAGGTGATCCGCTGGCTGAACGACCTTATCGGCTATGATAATAAAGCAGGCGGCAATCTTACAAGTGGTGGAATGACCGCTAATTTCATTGGCTTGAAATTAGCAAGGGATTTTACAACCGGCGATATTGCGCAACATGAAGGAATGCGTGGCAAATGGGCCGTGTATGTTTCAGAAGAACGACATGTTTCAATTGATAAATCCGCAGACGCTGTTGGCGTGGGAAGAAACAATCTTCGTGTACTACCTACTGATAATAACTACAGAGTAAGCCTGGCCGCATTGGAAGATTCGTTACAAAAAGATAAAGCTAATGGTATAAAATCTTTGTGTATTATCGGCCTTGCCGGTACTACAAATCTTGGAGCGGTAGATGACCTGGAAGAATTATACCAGGTCGCAGTACGGGAAAATTGCTGGTTTCATGTGGACGCTGCTTATGGTGGCGGTATGTTGCTGTCGCAAAAAAATAAAAATTTATTAAAAGGATTACACCTGGCAGATTCTGTAACTATTGATCCGCATAAATGGTTTTATGCACCACTGGATGTTGGCGCTGTGCTTGTAAAAGATCATAGCAGGTTAAGGAAATCATTTGGCATACAACATGCGTACCTTACAGACCAGAGCAGCCAAAAAGATGAGCGCTACCAGTTTTATGAAAATGGTTTCGAGCAATCAAAGCGCTTTCGCAGCCTTAAGGTATGGATGAGCTTTCAGCATTATGGAAAAGATACCATTGGTGAATGGGTGGATAATAATGTAGAACAGGCAATGTACCTGCATAATCTTGTCCTTGCCAGTAAAGATTTTGAAAGCGCTACTGAGCACAGGATGTCTGCCATTTGCATTCGCTATAAAGCAGATGGATTAACTAACGATAATGCTACAAGTCTTCACCATTAAGTAGCTGCACGTATCGAAAAAGAAGGAAACTTCTGGTTTG
>JBBQEA010000360.1:0-3924 GCA_038320245.1 Chitinophagales bacterium
TGCAATATTCCAGAGTTGGTAAACAAAGCTCCTTTAGTTGAGTTTATTCAAACACACGTTACCATTACGGCTACCAAAGCCGGGGAAATTGCCGACCGGTTTACAGAGAAAACTGTCGATAAAGATAATATCCTGTTTGAGGAAGGAAAAGTTTGCAATGAATATTATTTTTTGGTGAATGGATTTGTAAGAGCCTACACCTTTGATACTAAAGGTGATGATATTACCACCAGTTTTTATACAAACAATCAGGTTGTTTGTGAGTTATTTTCATTCTTTAAAAGAGGACATGCGCAGGAAACTTTTAGGGCATTAACCAATTGTACTACCTGGTACATTACTTTCGAAGACCTTCAGGTAGCGTTTCACTCAATGCCGGAATTCAGGGAATTTGGCAGATCAATGCTGGTAGGTAGTTACGCAGAACTTAAACATAGAATGCTATCGATGCTTCATCAAACTGCAGAAGAGCGGTACATCAATCTTTTAATAAATAGCCCTGATATTTTTCAATACGCCCCTTTAAAAGATATTGCCACCTACCTTGGCATTACCAGAACTTCATTAAGCAGAATCAGGAAAGAACTTAGTAAAAAATAATTTGTTGGCATTAGTTGCCATTTGGCAATTATCAGGGATATTTTCTGTGCGACCTTTGCAAAAATTTTTTTATCAGTAATGGTTAAACAGAAACGAAACCCGGGTGTAATCCCAATATCAGTATCCCTTAGCTCAACTTTTGAATTAGAAAACGTTCATCTCGGCATTGCCGGTAGAACCCGCATTATTACCATTTCACTTTTGGCTGTTTTAATTGGCGCTATCATAAGCGTTATTGCCAAACTACTGGTGCTGTTAATAAACCTTGTAACCAATATTTCTTTTTATGGACATTTTAGTATTGCCCATGTTACACCGGTAGGCAATTCTCTTGGTTTGTTTGTTGTTGCGCTACCTGCAATTGGTGGCGTAATTGTCGGACTAATGGCGCTCTACGGTTCCAAAGCTATTCGTGGTCATGGTATCCCAGAAGCGATGGAGCAAATACTCACCAATCAAAGTAAGATTAAGCCAGCCATCAGTTATCTGAAGCCACTGTCTTCCGCCATTGCAATCGGTACTGGCGGGCCGTTTGGAGCCGAGGGTCCAATCATCGCAACCGGTGGAGCACTTGGTTCTACCATTGGCCAGCTACTCAAAATAACACACAACGAGCGAAAGATTTTATTGGCAGCGGGCGCTACCGCTGGTATGTCGGCTATTTTTGGCAGTCCGCTTGCAGCCATATTTTTAGCCATAGAATTATTGTTATTCGAGTTTTCGCCACGGTCAATTATCCCAGTTGCCCTGGCATGCATTACCGGTGCTGCAGGCCATCATTTTTTCTTTGAGCCTGGCTATGTTTTTGGAGGTATGCCGGATTTGGGCCTGCCATCTAACACTGCTTTATTTATGTATAGCCTGATGGGTGTTGGCATTGGGCTGCTGTCCGTAGCTATTACAAAAACCGTTTATTTTATTGAAGATATGTTTGAGCGCCTACCCATACACTGGAAGTGGTGGCCTGCCATCGGAGGAATAGCGGTTGGCATTATCGGCTATTTTAACCCGGCAACATTAGGCGTAGGTTACGAAAATATTACCAACCTTTTATCCGGCAGTTTAACCATGCAGGTTGTTGTATCCTTGTGTGTATTAAAATTTGTTTCATGGGCAATTGCATTAGGAAGCGGAACTTCCGGCGGTACATTGGCTCCATTACTTACCATAGGAGGAGCCATCGGAGCAGTGATGTCTTCAGCCATTCTTTATTATTTTCCTTCCTCCGGCATTTCGGTGCCGCTCGGTGCTTTAATAGGTATGGCAGCGATGTTTGCCGGCGCATCAAGGGCATTGTTAACGTCTATTATTTTTGCTATCGAAACATCGGGACAATCGCATGCATTGCTCCCCCTGTTGGCGTCCTGCACTACATCTTATTTCATTTCCTTCTTTTTGATGGAAAATACAATCATGACCGAAAAAATTGGAAGAAGGGGTATCAAGACTCCCGTGTCATACGAGCCGGATATGCTGGAGAAAAAAACTGTTGGTGAGGTAATGAATAAAGATGCAATTCTGTTGAGTGAAGAAAATACTATTAAGGAAGCAAGGGAATGGATAGAAAAAGAAGGACTGTATGAAACTCACTTTTTTATCATCGTCAATAAAGAGCAACACTTTAGCGGAGTTATCAATACTTCCGATATTTTAAGCAACCGTCACCATCCGGATGCAACAGTAGAATCCCTTATTTTGCATAAAAATATTGCAGTGGCTGAAGAAAATAGTTTGCGATTTGCGGTTGAGAAAATGGCGAATGAAAATATAGAAGTGCTGCCGATTATATCGAAAGAAAATAAAATTGTTGGCGTGTTGAGTTATAAAAATATCATTGCTTTGTATCAGCATGGGGCTGGTGAACATGCAAAAAAAGCCACTCATATTTCGTTGAGGCGACGGGGCTTAAAGATTATAGTACATGGACAAAAAATTGCATCCAAATTGACGACAAAAATTAGGTAGATTCGCCATGGTATAAATAGAGATGAGTGCGAAAGATTACTGTTCTTACAAACATTTTTCACTACTTAATAAAATAAGATTATGAATATTGAAGGGTTGGAAGATATGGGCTCGATGGCGATTCATGCAACAGGTTCGCTTAATCCCGAACATGCTCACCTGATGCCGATTTTTGCTACCTCCACTTTTACATTTGACAATGCGGAACAGGGGATGAATCGTTTTGCAGGGAAAGAAAAAGGATTTATTTATTCCAGGTTTGGTAACCCTACCACCAATGCTGCGGCTGCCGCCATTGCAGCCTTGGAGGCCTTTGGTATTTGTACTCCATCAGGCGAAACACTGCAACTAAAAGCGCTGCTGCATGCCAGTGGCCAGTCAGCAATGGTAACTGCGTTTTTAGCCAATCTCTCCGCAGGCGAGGCAGTTTTGTCGCACTACTCGCTGTATGGCGGTACACATGAATTTCTGTTTGGCTTTTTAAAGCGATTTGGCATTGCAGCATTGATAGGAGATTTAAGAGACCCTAACGTAGCAGAAGATATTATACAGGCCAACAAGAACATCAAAATGATACATATTGAGACGCCTGCAAATCCTTCCATGCAGTGTATCGATCTTGAGATGATCTGTAATCTGGCAAAAAAATACAACCTGAAAGTTACGGTGGACAATACTTTTGCCACTCCTTACCTGCAACAGCCTTTTAAATTTGGGGTTGATTTTGTTTTCCATTCCACCACTAAATTTCTCAACGGTCATGGTACTTCTATAGGTGGCGTTTTGATAGGCAAGGATATCAATTTTATGAGCGGCCAGGTAAATACTACGGCAAAATTATTGGGTGCAACCAGCAGCCCTTTTGATGCATTTCTTTTGTTACAAGGAATAAAAACATTACAGTTACGGATGAATTTGCATTGCAGTAATGCGCTAAAAGTAGCTGAGTTTTTATCAACCCATGCGTCCATTTCAAAAGTAAATTATAATGGCTTGCCATCTCATCCTGATTATAAAGTTTCGCAAAAGCAAATGCGCCAACCGGGAGCAGTTTTAAGTTTTGAATTGAAAAATGGTCTGGAAGCTGGTAAGAAATTTATCAACCAATTAAAGATGTGTGTGAGAGCAGTATCACTTGGCACGGTAGATACGCTGGTCTCTCATCCTGCTTCTATGTCACATTCGGGAATGTCCCAAAAAGACAGAAATGAATCGGGTATTGCTGATGGACTTATTAGAATGAGCGTAGGACTGGAAAACATAACCGATATTTTAAATGACCTTGACCAGGCATTGCAATGAAAATAGGTGAATGGTCAATGGTCTATTGTCAATGGTGAGTTGTCAATTATAATTTGA
>JBBQEA010000361.1:0-3914 GCA_038320245.1 Chitinophagales bacterium
GGTATTGTTATTACGCCTTCACACAATCCACCGGATGATGGCGGCTTCAAATACAATCCTCCAAACGGCGGACCTGCATCCGGCACCGTTACCAATTGGATAGAAGCCAAAGCAAACGAATTGTTACAAAACAATTGTAAATCTGTAAAAAGAATTTCATTTAAAAAAGCATTGGCTGCAGCCACTACACATCGTCACGATTTTCTCAATACTTACATCAACGATCTGGGAAGTATTATTGACATGAACCTGATCAGGGATTCAAAAATAAATATTGGGGTTGATCCATTGGGTGGCGCCGGCGTTCATTATTGGCAACCCATTGCAGAGCGCTACAAACTCAACCTGACTGTTGTAAATAAAATCGTTGAACCAACTTTTAGTTTTATGACGGTAGACTGGGATGGGAAAATCCGAATGGACCCATCGTCGCCATACGCCATGCAACGACTGATTGCGATGAAAGATGATTATGATATTTCTTTTGCCTGCGACACCGATCATGACCGGCATGGAATTGTTACTAAAAGTTCAGGCCTCTTAAATCCCAATCATTATTTGTCTGTTGCGGTTGATTATCTTTTACAGCATCGGCCCAATTGGAATAGAAAAGCGGCTATTGGTAAAACAGTTGTCACCACACAGCTCATTGATCGCATTGCAAAAAAGTTAGATCGAAAAATTGATGATGTACCAGTAGGTTTCAAATGGTTTGTGGATGGGTTGCTAGATTCCTCTCTTTGTTTTGGAGGAGAAGAAAGTGCAGGTGCCTCTTTTTCAAGATTGGATGGAACTGTTTGGACGACCGATAAAGATGGATTTATACCGGCACTGCTCTCAGCCGAAATCACCGCAAAAATTGGAAAGGATCCGGGTGAAATTTACAATGAACTGACAAAGGAATATGGGGAACCTTTTTATGATCGCATTGAGGCAAAAGCAACTCCCGAACAAAAAGAAAAGCTATATAAACTTTCACCAGATATAATCAAACAAAAAGAAATAGCTGGTGAAAAAATTATAGAACTATTCACAACTGCTCCGGGAAATGCTGCTGCAATTGGCGGACTAAAAGTTACCACAGCAAACGGTTGGTTTGCAGCACGGCCATCCGGCACAGAAGATATTTATAAAATTTATGCTGAAAGTTTTTTAAGTAAAGATCATCTAAAAAAAATTATTGATGAAGCGCAACAGATTGTAGATACAGCTATTTTATAAGTTTGAAACTTGCCATGCCCGGCCTTGATAATTACCTGATAGAATGGACGTATAAAATTGAATTATAAAAATAATCAAAAGTAAATGAGCGGCTAAGTGTAAAAGAGTTGTGTGGCAACTTTTGAAAAAGGCGGGCGCAGGATTTGGCCAACATAAAGTGCTTAAATTAAGCGCATCGAATGCTTGTTATACTATTTTTTCTATTGTTACAAAATTGCTTGTTGCTATATCTATTGCTGATTTATTTTGGGGGAGGCAGGCGATTGAATAAATGTTATTGTATATCTTTTCCAGTATTAGAATTTCATAACTTCAACGTTGCATTACTTCATCTGCAGTAATGGTGACATTTTCAATTTTAAAAGTAAAGTTCATAACTAAATATATTACTCCATTTCAAATATTCTTTACAACTAAAAAAATGATAGCATGAATGAAATTTTGAAAGGACTGGAAGCGTATTATGTAGCATTCTTAAAAGCTGTGCCCCGTATTGCACTTGCCATTTTTATTTTAGTGGTAGGTATTTTTATTGTCAGTTGGCTTACATCTATATTTAAAAAGAGAATAAGACAACAATCCGATGATCCTTTAATGAGCATTTTTCTGGCTAAGGCTGTTAAATTGGTTTTGATAATCTGTGTGTTTCTTTTTACACTTCAGGTTGCTGGTTTAAGCGGCATTGCAGGTGCTATTTTGGCGACTGCAGGCGCATCGGCTGTAGTGTTAGGTTTTGCTTTTAAAGACATAGCTGAAAACTTCTTAGCAGGTATCATTCTTGCTTTTAACCGCCCTTTTAATATAAACGATACTGTACAGATTGAAAATGTTTTTGGAAAAGTAAAATCGATGGAATTCAGGTATACTAAAATAACCACTTTTGATGGAAGAAATGTTTATATCCCCAACGCCGATGTACTAACCAAGCCTGTATTTAATTATACAGAAGATGGTTTTTTTCGGGCAGATTTTATTGTTGGAATTGCATATGAAAATGATCTTGAAAAAGCAAAAGAAATTATCATTTCATGCTTTGATGAAGAGGAGGAAGTAGTAAAAGATGAACTGCATGTGAACTTTGTTGCGGAAGATGAGCTTGCTGCAAGTACGGTTAATATAAAAGTATTTTTTTGGGTGAGTACAGAAGATTTTAGACGTGGCACTTTACAAACCCGTGGAAGACTAATGAAAAAAGTAAAGACAAAGCTGGAAGAAAATGGTTTTAATCTTCCAGCTAATATTACTGAGCTTAAATTTTATGATGCTTCAAACCCTTTTTCAGTTATGTCAAAACAGGATGATATCAAAAAACAGCCGTAAAAATTAAGTCTATAATCAAATTGATATTAATGGTTTTGCAAACGTCCAAGGCTGGTATCGAGCGAACTTTTTAATTTCCCCAACGCTTCTTTCAATGCCTTTTGAATGGTATCGCCATGAGCGGTAACTGCAATCGGCTGCATTCCTTCAAGGCGTGCTTCCAGCATACAGCGCTTATCGTTAATGCCGCTTTTGTGGCTGTTTTCATCATTTAAGTGAACTTCTACCCTCGTGATTTGCTCATCAAATCTTTTCAATGCTTCTGCAATAGTGCTTTGTACAAAATCACTTAGTCCTTCGGTGCCGGTTATGTTGTTGTCGGTGTTTATCTGTATCGTCATGATGGTTTTATTTTTTAATTGTTTTTAGTGACGGCAAAATGTATCACTATTTAAATTGAAGATAGATTATAAAGTTAAATAGTGCTGATGTAATTAATATTGTTATACAATCAGGCTTGTTATTAGAAAATAGAATGAATATTTTACGTGCCTAGTGAGAAGTTAAATACCACTTTTGAGCCATCTGGTGCAATAGCAAATATTTGAACCCTTCCACTTTGAGCAGACAGCAAGGCCATGTCAATATCCTGCGGATTGTTAATAGGGCTGCCGTTAATAAAAGCAATAATAGTACCGGGAGGAATACCAGCCTGATCAAAAAAACCATCCTTAAGCACCCTCGTTACCAACACCCCAGCACTTAAATTAAAGCGTTCTTTTACATCAGCCGTAAGCGGAGCAAAAGTAGCTCCAAGGCGGTTGTAAATATCCAGCAAAGCCTGATTACTTTTATCTACTGTTTTTTCAATTTTTGCTACCTCCTCACTGTGCAGTGTTGCAGTTGTGGAAGCGGTAGCACCTTGGCGCTGATAGGTTAACTTGATTACATCACCGGGTTTGTGCCTTGCTATTCTTTCAGAAAATTCTGTTGAAGAATTGATTAAAACGCCATCTATACTTTGAATAATATCGCCTTGTTTAAGACCGGCTGCTGCTGCGGCACTTTCATTTTGTACACCTGTTATGTAAACACCTTTTACCAACGCAGGATTAAGCCCCTGTTGCGCCAGATACTGGTCTTCTGCAGCTGGTGCCGGAAAGGAAACACCCAGCACACCCCGCTTTACAACTCCAAAGTTTTTTAAATCGTCTAAAATTTTTTTTGCCAGGTTTACCGGTATGGCAAAAGCATAACCTGCATAACTGCCGGTTTGAGAAGCGATGGCTGAATTAATGCCTATCAATTCTCCATTGCTGTTAACAAGGGCACCTCCGCTGTTGCCCGGGTTAATGGCAGCGTCTGTTTGGATAAACGATTCAACAGCACTAGTACCTTGAGGCGCTGCGTTGTCTTGCGAAATATTGCTGCCC
>JBBQEA010000362.1:0-3905 GCA_038320245.1 Chitinophagales bacterium
CCAAAATTAGAAAGTGAAATCAGGTTTTGTAAACATATTTGGTAAGCCAAATGCAGGAAAAAGCACCTTGCTGAATGCATTGATGAAGGAAAAAATGGCGATTGTTTCCCACAAAGTACAAACTACCCGGCATCGTATTAAAGCTATTCTTACGGAGAAAGACTACCAGATAATTTTTTCTGACACACCGGGAATAATTGAACCCAAATACAAGCTGCATGAAAAAATGATGCAAGCTGTAAAGGGTAGTCTGGAAGATGCAGATGTAGCTTTATTGATTACAGATGCAAGGGAAGACCAGGCAGAAAGTAATGCGATATTTTCAGCGCTACGCTTAAAAGCCCCGGCAATCGTGGTTTTAAACAAGATTGATAAAGTTAGTGATGAGGCCCTTGCAACCCTAAAAGCATTTTATACCGAACAGCGATATTGTAAGGAGATCGTAACCATTTCTGCTTTAAAGAAGAAAGGTATTGATGAATTACTTCATAGTATATTAACTTATTTACCGGAAGGCGTTCCTTTTTTTGAAGGAGATGATATCAGCGATTTGCCTACCAAATTTTTTGTAAGTGAAATAATAAGGGAAAAGATATTCACTTTGTATGAGGAGGAAATTCCTTACCATGCAACCGTATTGATACAGGAGTTTAAAGAAAAATCTACTTTGATAAAAATTGTAGCGGATGTAATAGTACACCGGGAAACCCAAAAAGGAATTATACTGGGTGAAGGAGGAAAAATGATTAAGCAATTGGGTACAATGGCAAGAAAAGATATTGAAGAGTTTTTAGGCAGCAAGGTTTTTCTGGAACTGTTTGTGAAAGTTCGTCCAAAATGGAGAGACAACGATCTGCAGTTAAAGGAATATGGATATTGATAATAGGTTGATAGCGAAGGTTTTTTTAATTGAATCTCTAATTTAAGTTTAGGGTTTAGTAGGTTTAGATGTTTAGAGGAAGACTACCATAACTTACCATCAATAAAATGTAGCAGTTAACATCCAACGATTTTTAATAAAAAAGCTTTTAAAGGAAACGGACTTATACAGTTCGCTTTTAAAGGCAAAGGGGGAATATTTATGAGTTTTACAGTAGCCATTGTTGGCAGGCCAAATGTTGGCAAGAGTACATTTTTTAACCGTATGCTGGAGCAGCGCAAAGCCATTGTAGATGACATTAGCGGTGTAACAAGAGACAGGCAGTACGGCGTAGCAGAATGGAATGGTAAATCATTCAACGTGATTGACACGGGAGGATTTGTTCCTAAAAGTGAAGACGTATTTGAAAAAGAAATCCGCAAGCAGGTATTGATTGCATTGGAAGAAACAGACGTAATTGTATTTATGGTAGATGTTGCTACCGGCATTACCGATTTGGATGAAGCGATGACACAAATGCTTCGCAAAACAAAGAAGCCGGTTTTTCTGGTTGTAAACAAAGTAGATAATCACGACAGGTTGCTGGAAGCTTCTGAGTTTTACAGTCTTGGATTCGATAAAATACATTTTCTATCTTCCATAAGTGGTACTGGTACCGGCGATTTACTAGATGAAATCACCGCTTTGATGAAAGACGATGATAGTGTGCCGGAAGAAGTTCCACTACCAAAATTCTCCATTATTGGCCAACCAAATGTTGGTAAATCATCTCTATTAAATGCCTTGATAGGGCAGGAGCGTACCATTGTCAGCAATATTGCAGGTACTACCAGGGATACCATCCACACCAATTACAAATTGTTTAATAAGGAATTTGTGTTGATTGACACGGCAGGTATCCGGCGCAAAACCAAGGTAAATGAAGATCTTGAATTTTACTCCGTAATAAGGGCTATCCGTGCAATGGACGAAGCCGATGTATGTATGCTGGTATTAGATGCAGAAAAAGGAATTACAGCGCAGGATCTCAGCATATTTGCCATGGCAGTAAAAAAAGGAAAGGGTGTTGTTGTACTGGTAAATAAATGGGATGTGATGCCTAAAGAAACCAATACAGCAAGGGATTATGAGGCAGCATTAAAAAAGAAATTGGCTCCATTTACAGATGTGCCCATCTTGTTTATTTCTGCTACCGAAAAGGTGAGGATTCATAAGGCCATTGAATTGGCACTGGAAGTGTACGAAAACCGCAGCCAGCATATCGCCACATCAAAACTAAATGATATTATGCTGAAGGCTGTTGAGGCTTATCATGCACCGGTGGTAAGAGGCAACCAGGTTAAAATTAAATACGTAACCCAGTTACCGGTGGTAGTTCCCTCCTTTGCATTTTTCTGTAATTACCCGGACGAAATTAAAGCGCCGTATAAGAATTACCTTGAAAATCAATTGCGACAGAACTTTAAACTAACAGGTGTACCTATTAGAATTTTCTTTAGGAAGAAATAAGTTATCGGTTTTTATAAAAATGATTCGGTTAGCAGCTAAATAAAAATTTCTGCTAACCGTTTTTTATGTTTTCTCAAGAGCCGATTTATTTGTTTTCCAACTGCCACTTTTAATGTATCCAAAAGACATCAGGAAGATGCAACTCCAATACACCAGCTCATTACTCCATGCCATTGGCAGCGATATATAATTGACCTTCATAAATATCCAGGTATAAACAAGGTAAATTCCAATGGCAATTATTTCTATAGCCAGGTTAATGGTTGTTTTACCAGTACCAGTAACACCATTGAGCCAGATATTGGCAATACTCATAATCAGCAAACCAACAGATACCATTCTTAATACCGGGATACCTTGCTGAATAAAACTTTCATCTTGCCCAAATAATGTGAAAAAAGAAACAGGGAAAATGTTGATGATAGCGCACATCAATAAACAGGCACCAATGCTCCACATCATAATTTTATTAATGGCCTCCATCACTTTGTATTGCTTTTTTTGTCCCATTAAATTACTAACCATATTATTGCAGGTAGCAGAAAAAGCCCATACAAAAACGCCAATAAACCCAAAAATGTTCCGCATGGTATTACTAATAGCTTTGGCCGTTTCGTCGTGTCTTGCTTCAATTAAAAAAAAGAAAGCCAACCAGGTGGTAACACTTATTACAAACTGAAAAATTAAGGGTGTTGCAATACGGATCACCTCTTTTGATATTGATTTGTTGAACTTGAAATTTTGCAACAGTGCATATTCTTTTTTCAAACCCGTTTTATACAGCACAAATAATACGACAACAAATCCGCTGCATTCAGCAATTACCGAAGCAACTGCGGCACCATTAAACCCCATTGCAGGAAAACCTCCATGGCCAAAAATAAGCAGGTAATCTAAAATGATATTTACCAGTGTTTCTGCAATAAAACCATAAATGAGGTATCGGCTGTTAAGTGACGATACCAAAAAAGCATTCCCCATTTGAAAGAGGTATAAAAAGGGCAAACCCAAAATTCTTATTTTTAAAAACGATATTTCCTGTGGATATGCCCTTGGGTCAGCTACGGCATGCAAAATATAGGGAGCTATCAACCAGGTTATCAATATTCCTATACAGGCGTACTGTATACTAATGCGGATACCCTGGGCCAGAATAATTTTAAAGGCCTTGGTATCATCACTGCCAGCATGCCTTGAAAAAACAGATTGCATACCGCTGTTTAAGCCATGCCCGGCCACAGCAAAAATTAAATAGAATACACCCGTTATACCTGCGTTACCCAACGCTTCAATACTGAGGTGTCCTAAAAAAATACTATTGGTAAGCATATTAATTTGGGGAACCAGTATGGCAAATGTTAGTGGTAAGGCAATAGATAGTATCTGTTTATTGGTTACTTGTACTTTTAAATCCTTTATTGATGCTCCACTTTCCATAAGTTTGTAAAAATATCTTATTTTGCCTACCTAAATACTACCATTGAACCCAAGCTTTACAATACAATCAAAGGATAAT
>JBBQEA010000363.1:0-3865 GCA_038320245.1 Chitinophagales bacterium
AACCAGATTATTCGTCTTAACCCCAAGCCCGGAGGTAATGTGGGTGACAGCGGAAAAAATGAAGCGTACATTGTCCCCGATTTTTTTATCAATAATAATAATGGTGTGTTGGAATTGTCCCTCAACAGCCGCAATGCGCCCGACCTGCGTATAAGCGAAGGTTACCGGGATATGCTGAAAGATTACGACAGGGGCAGTAAAAAAGATAAACGACAAAAAGAAGCAGTACTTTTTATAAAGCAAAAAATTGACTCCGCTAAATGGTTTATAGATGCCATTAAACAGCGGCAGCATACACTGCTTAGCTCCATGGATGCCATCATGAATTACCAGTACAATTTCTTTTTAACCGGCGATGATACCGAGCTGAGACCAATGATTTTGAAGGATATTGCTGAAAAAACCAATCTTGATATCAGTACCATCAGCAGGGTTGCAAACAGCAAATTTGTTCAAACAGAATTTGGTACCTACCGCCTCAAATTCTTCTTTAGCGAAAGTTTGCAAACAGATAGCGGAGAAGAAGTAAGTACCCGGGAAGTAAAAAAGATATTAAATGATTTAATTGATGCGGAGAGCAAAAAAAGTCCATTAAGTGACGAAAGACTTACTGAATTATTACAGGAAAAAGGTTATAATATTGCCCGAAGAACAGTTGCCAAATACAGGGAACAATTAAATATTCCGGTAGCAAGGTTGAGGAAAGAATTGTAATAGTTAACGGAATACCCCTTGCCTATGGTTCAGGTAGTTGCATACCCTAAATAGCTCTCCAAAAAAGAACATCTCTCAAAAATTACAGGTTAACTATTTTTGCCAACAAAAAACCAATTACCATGCAGGCAGTCAACCCCGTTTTTGAAGAGGAAGAAGTACAACCATCAGCAATAAGGTTTGTTGCACAATTTTTTTCCTATGTTTTTCATCCCTTGTTTATCCCATTGTACGCCACCTGGTTTTTAACTTTTGTACATCCATATCTTTTTGCAGGATTTAGTGTGCAACAAAAAATATGGTTACTTGTAAGGATTTCTTACACCATGATATTTTTTCCGTTGATAACTGTACTATTGCTTAAAGCCCTTGGCTTTATCAATTCTATACTTCTTAAAACGCAAAAGGATAGGATTATACCTTATATAGCTTGTGGTATTTTCTTTTTTTGGGCTTATCTCGTGTTTAGAAACCAGCCTAATATTCCATCTGTATTAACGGCTTTTACATTTGCAGTTTTTATTTCTTCCTCAGCAGCATTAATGGCCAACATCTATTTTAAAATAAGCATGCATGCCATTGGAATGGGTGGTGTACTCGGTTTATTTCTGATAATAATGAATTCCAATACAATGCTGATGACGCTGCCATTATCTGTTGCTTTGTTGCTAACGGGTATTGTTTGTACGGCCCGTTTAATAATCAGCGATCATACATCGAAAGAAATTTATGCAGGCTTATTTCTGGGAATAGCTTGCCAATTGGTTGCATCGGTTGTTATATCAAACTAAAATTCATTGTAGGCTGATGTGTATAGGCTGAAATTCATGCCAAGCCTTTCTGCCCGGGTTTTGGTAAATACCAAACTGTACCGATTGTTTTCGGCAGTAGGCTAACTTTAAAACCCAATCGGTTTAATATAAAAAATGCCCCGGTTTTTAAACCAGGGCATTTTTATATTCATTTTATTTCAAGAAATTAATAGCCGAATATCTCTTCCAGGCTAAGCTTTTTAACGGCTCCGTATTTTTTCATCACATCTTCCGGTAGTTTTTTCTCAGAAGCTACAACGCAATAGGTATAAGCTTTATCGGCAACATATTTTGTATGAAAAGCTTTAAGCTCATCATACCCAATTTTGTTAACATTGGCATAAATCATTTTACGGATATCTGTTGTAAGTCCTTTGCGCTGTGCAGCAAGATAGTTAAAGATGATACCGTCCTGTGTGATGCGTTCTGTTTCGATGTCTTTAATAATACCCACTTTAGCATTCTTAATATTTTCAACTACGTTGGGCAAATCATTCAATAATTCATTCATCGCTACAACAGATTCGTTGAATTTATCACTCTGGCAACCTACATAAGCGAGGGTATAAAACGGATCTTCTTTTTTATCAGGTATTGCATAAAAAGCAAAAGTAGAGTAGGCCAATGCCTTGCTTTCCCTGATGGTTTGAAACACCAGCGCACTCATACCACCTCCAAAATAATTATTAAAAATATTTACGACTGGCTCTGCATCGGCGCTGTAAGCTGCGGTATTGCGTACCCAGCGAACTTCGGCTTGCACCATGTTGTAATCTGCAAATAAAATTTGATTAGCCGTTTGGGTTGTAAAACTAAAAGTAGCTTTTTCATTGGCCGCTTTAAACGCAGCAGGCACAGTGTGCAATGCTTTTAAACCGGTTATTAAAGCTGGCAGCGGTTGTGGACCATAATATAAAACCTGGTGAGCATTGTTATTCATAGTATGCAAAATGGCAACTAATTCATCGGCAGTAATTGCATTCATTTCATCATTACTAAGCACAAAGTTGAAAGGGTTTTTATTACCGAATCTTGCATAGCTAACCAAGCCGCTCATAATGGCACCTTTATTTAGTTTAGCATCGCTTCTTGCTTTTGTTAATCTTGCTTTTAAAGATTTTAAAGCGACTTCATCTGCCTTACAATTTTTTAGCAGACTTTCAAAAAGCGAAACTGCTTTGGTGAAATTTTCCTGCAAGCCTTCAATGGTAACTGTTGTAAACTCCGTACTGGCGGCAATAGTAAAGCTACAGGCAATTTTATAAAACTCTTTGGTAATGTCTTCTGCATTCATTTTATCCGTACCTAAAAACTGAAGGTATTGTGCAGCTATGCCTAGTTTTTTATTGTTCCAGGTACCTAGCTCATAACGATAGCGGAGGCGAAAAATACTGTTGGTTTTATTGGGTACATACAAAACCTGTGCAGCACCTAAATTGCCTTTTTGAATATCTTTATTGTAATCTAAAAATACAGGCTTCACAGGAGTAGCAGGCATGCTGTTTACCGTTTTTACAAAATTACTTTGCTCATTCCTGTTGGTTTCTACCGGGGTGATGGTTGGCTTTTCAACCTTTAATATATTTTTATCTTCGCCTTTGCGTTTTAAAATGGCTACGTAATTATTACCAAAATATTTATTGGCAAATGCTACAATATCCTTTTTGGTGAGTTTGCTTAATAAGTCGGTGTAAGCAACCTGTTCTTTCCAGTCCAGCTCGCTGGTAAAAGCATCCATCAGGTCACTGGCCCTTGAGCCATACGATTCTGTTGCCAGAATTTTATTTTTCTTTTGGTTGTTGATGATTGACGTGATGAGGTTATCATCAAAATTCCCTGTTTTTAAATTTTCAATTTCACCAAGCATTAAGGCTTTCACATCTTCCAGCGACTGGCCAAGTGTGGGTGTACCGGACATATACAATACACCATAATCAATCAATGTAAATGCAGATGCGGATGCCCTTAAAAGCTTTTGCTTTTTTACCAGGTTTAAATCCATTAACCCGGCTTTGCCATTAGTTAAAATCTGGCCAACTAAATCTGCCAGCAAAATATCCTTGGCTTTATTGCCCGGCAGTCGAAAGCCAATGGTTACACTTTCTGCATCTGGCCCTGCCACTTCTTTTAAAATTGGTTCGGTAATGGGTTGCTCTGGCGCAAATGTATAAGGAGGAATTGCTTTTGTTTTCATGTATCCAAAAGTGGCTGCAATCTTTTTGATCATCACATCCGGGTCAAAATCACCACTCAATATTACACCCATATTGTTGGGTACATAGTAGGTGTTAATGTAGTTTCGGATTGCCTCCAGCGATGGATTTTTTAAAGGTTCAATG
>JBBQEA010000364.1:0-3765 GCA_038320245.1 Chitinophagales bacterium
ACCTTTATTTGCTGAAAATTAGTTTACCTGTAAAATATATTATTACGCTATGAAAAAATGGATTATTGCTATTGCGGTTTTAGTTGCTGTTCTCACATCTCTATTGTTTATTTTTATACCCAACACAATTGTAGTAAATAAATCCATAATGATCGGGAATAATGTAAAGGGATTGAAGCGAGCATTATCAGCAAATGAAAACTGGCACAAATGGTGGCCGGGGACTGCAGATGGAAAAGATTTATTATTTAGCAACAATTCTTATTCAGTTAACGACATAGCTTTTAGCAGTGTTTTTATTACCATTAAACATAACAATCTTGATACAAAATCTTCCATCACATTTATTCCTGTTACGACTGATTCCACAAAGCTGGATTGGGAAATTCAGCTGCCAACTTCTTTAAACCCAATAAAGCGGCTTCAGACATATTTTTTTTCCGGAAGCCTGCAAAAAGATATTCCGATGCTGCTTACCAATATTAAATCGTATTATTCATCAACCGCTCAGTTGTACGATCTTGATATTCGCCGGGAAAATGTAAAAGACTCTACCATGATTTCTACTTTTGATTCTACCAGGGGTTATCCTTCTACAGAAAAAATTTATTCACAGATTGATAAGCTAAGAGAATACATAGGCAGCCAACAAGCATTCGCAACTGATTCGCCGATGCTCAATACCTTTTCTAAAGACAATCGTATTTTTTTTACCAGGGTAGCCTTTCCTACTAATAAAACCCTACCATCAAAAGGCGATATCGCTTTTAGAAAAATGTTGTACGGTGGTAACATTTTAACCGCAGTTGTAACAGGACCACCCAACAAAGCTGATAGTGCTATTGGAATAATGGAAAACTATTTAAGCGATTACGAACTGGCATCTCCTGCCATACCCTTCTACTCGCTTGTAACCAACCGGATGGCAGAAAAAGACAGCACGAAATGGATTACAAAAATTTATTATCCTGTGATGTATTTCAAGTAAAACCTGTTTCAATCGTTTGCGCTGATAGTATTGATATTTTATGTGTTAAGAAATTAAATCGTAGCATAATTATTCCGGGAGATGGGTTAACTTCAAGCACGGTGATAGTTAACGAGAGCAGCTTCTACAAATGATTAAAACAGCAATAAAAATTTATTTTTTTCTATCCGTATCGCTGTTTGCTTTTACATTGAAAGCCAATTGCCAAATCTGTATCAATAAATTCTCAGCTTTAAAATTCAGTACCCGCTCTTATGAAAATTTCACAAAAACTATTGTAGCTGCCAATGGCGAAATAATTTCAGCCGGAAAATTATATGATTATAATAATGCCGGGCATATTGCTAAATATTCTGAAAAGGGTTCACCTATATGGTCGTACACTTACCGGGTAAACTATTTTGATTTTGTAAAACTATTATTTTTTGGAGGCATTAATACCCATGATATCGTCAGCACATCCGATGGTGGCTTTGTAATTGCCGGTAGTGCGGAGCAGGTGATAACGGTTTTTGGCGGGCCTAACATTATAATAAAATGGGGGCTACTGGCAAAGATTGACCGGTTTGGAAAAGTAGTGTGGAATAAAACTTTAAATGCAAATGGCGACCTGAATTTTACAAATATTTACCAAACTAGCGACGGCGATTTTATCGCTTATCTTGCTGCAGACAATGGATACAAAAAATCAGCAGGCGAACATACCTACAACAGGGTATTGCGTGTTGGGCCAGACGGAACCGTTAGATGGTCAACCTATTTATTTACTTTTCTTTTTGATGCCGGGGGATTGGGCGTAAGTAATAAAAGGGCCATTACACAAACCACCAATGGGAATATTGTAATTGGTGATGTAGCGCATAAAACAGTTGCCGCTACCGGTGTAATTCAAGAAGGCAACTTTCATTTTTTTGAACTGGACTACAAAACAGGGAAAATTAACTGGGAGGCGAGCCATGAATTTGGTGCGCTTGATAATAAATACGTTCCTGATGTTGTAAGTGTAAAGGAACTTGCAGGCGGACAACTTTCTTTTATAACTTCATTATATACTAATGGCCCAAATGGGTTTACGGAAAAGGGTGCCAATATCATTACCGACAACCGTGGCAACATACAAAATGTAATTACCTACAGCCCTGCCGATGGTAGCCCATGTAACATAAAAGAAGCTGCTATTGACAAAAGCAATGGCAACAGGATTTTGCGTTTTAATAACGATAACTCGAACATTTTATTAAGTATTAATGACGGGGGTCAAATAGTTTGGCAACAGGGATATAATAATGAACAGGGTAACTTTCCCATTAATTGTTTTGCTACAGGAAAAAGTGGCTTTAATATTTTTTCCAGTAATAACAAAACAAAACAATACGGGCTCATGATAACTGATAATACGGGTGTTATTGATTGTGCAAATGAGCCAGTAAATATACTTGCCTCGCCAGCCACATTAGATATTACACATGACAGCATACGTACTGATCCTTCCTACGAATTTGACAAATATTATGATTATGGACGCCCCCTGATACGGGACGAAGATTATCCATTAACGAAAAATATTACCTGCCTGCAAACGCTTGCCTGCTGTACGGATATTATTGATAGCAGTGCTTTAAATGCCATCGCTATTTGTGAAGGAAAAAGTTACATGTTACCAGATAGTACTATTGTAAATGAGGCTGGTACTTATGATGTAACTTTTAAAACTCCATTGGGCTGCGATAGCATCGTGTTTTATAAAATAAAAATAGATAAAGATGTAGCAAAACTTACACTTGGAGAGGATACCTGCCTAACCGGACAACAAACCATTTCGTTAAGAGCAACTGAAGGATACGATAACTATTTCTGGATGAACAAACCCGTATCTGACCAACCAACTTTTTTAGTTAACCAACCGGGTAAGTATTATGTAAACGTCACCAATGTTTGTGGCAGTAAAACAGATAGCATTGAAATTTTTGATCAATGTGATTACAACGTATTTATGCCCACTGCATTTACACCCAATGGAGATGGTTTAAATGATTATTTCAGAATAGCGCCTATCAATAAAAACAAGTTGCTAAACTTTAGTATTTACAATCGGCGGGGCAACCTTATTTTTCAAACCAGTAACAGCGCTATTGGCTGGGATGGCACTTATAAAAATGAACCCCAAAGCGCTGACACATTTGTATATTATCTGGAGATGATTGGGCTTTCGGGTAACAGGGTTTCACAGAAAGGAACGTTCGTGTTAATTCGATAAGTCCTACTTATTCTTATACATCCTTTCTCCAAATTTAATGACCATTGCACTATCGCTGTTACGTGCAAGAATAAAGGCAGGTTGCTTGCCAATGGTTACCGGCTTTATGTGGCGCACTTGCCCTTTTACGGCAAGGCCATTGATTGTTTCAGCGGAAAAATTTCCATGTCCTTTATTAATTAAGATGGTGCCGAAGTCTGCATCATACCTGCCCATTTCAATATTGGGATCATAATAATTTCCCATCAGTAGAATATCCGGAAGATTATCATCATTGGCATTAACAACTACTGCATCTTTCATAGAGGAAAACTGTGCTTCCATTGGCAAGGCCATGGTTTCAAACTGCAGGTTTCCTTTATTAATTAATACCGCACTTGATAAATAATTGGCTGTTAATTTCGTTGCTTCATCCAGTTTTTCAGCAGTAAATAATTCTGGTAAAGTGGCTTTGGCAAAATCTCCTGCATACAAAAATTTCTTTTTTAGTATGGGCATTTGCTTTTCCAATTCTACTTTA
>JBBQEA010000365.1:0-3693 GCA_038320245.1 Chitinophagales bacterium
CACAATGGGCGGGCAAAGCCAGAAGCAATTATTGCCCTGGCCCTATGCCCCGTTGCTGCAACCCGGCAGTGACAATGCCATTGTAAAAAACCAGGCGGATGTGTTGGGGCAGTTTGCCAACTCAATAGATACTGTACAAACAGAAGGCATTAAAAAAACCATTCTGTTGTCTTCATCAGCCCATGCTTATACCTTACCTACACCAGCAAGGGTGCAACTTAACAGCCTGCAAACTGAGGAAAGCATTGACAGGTACAATAAAAAAAATATACCTGTTGCGGTTTTGCTTGAAGGTGATTTTACCTCCCTGTTTGCCAACAGAATCAGCCAGGCACAGGCTGATACATTAAAAGCATACAACCAGCCTTTTTTAAAAAACAGTAATGTTCCGGGCAAAGTAATTGTAGTAAGTGATGCCGACATTGTAATTAATCAGGTATCCGAAACCATTGGCCCATTGCCCATGGGAGTAAACAAATACACCAAAATACAGTATGCCAATAAAGATTTCTTTTTGAACTGTACAGAATATTTAGCCAATCCAAAAAATATATTGGATGCAAAAGCCAAGGATTATACTTTACGCTTACTTGACGCAAAAAAAATTACTGAACAACGAACTGTATGGCAGTTGATAAATATTGTAGTTCCCATTATACTGGTTTGCCTGTTTGGATTTATTTATCAATGGATGCGTAAAAGAAAATATACCAGGGTGGCAATCGTAAAATAGCCGATAGCGAAAATAATAGCCGAAATCTATTTATTTAATATTATTACTTTCAGGTTAAAAATTAAACCCATTTCACAGATTTTAAAAAGCTACATGCCCAAATTTTCAAATTAAATTAATGGATACTACTCAAATAACCTACATCGTTTTTGGCATTGTAATTACGTTTGCACTCATTTTTGATCTTGGTTTACTGAGTAAAAAAAATACAGTTGTCAGCATTAAGACGGCATTGAAACAAACTTTTTTTTGGGTATTACTTGCCATCGGCTTTTTCGTTTTTATGTGGATAGAAAAAGGTCAGGTGCTGGCATTGCAATACCTGAGTGCCTACCTTATGGAATGGAGTTTAAGCATTGATAATATTTTTGTGTTTATTTTAATTTTCTCTGCCTTTGGAATAAAAGAAAAATATTATGGCCGGGTGCTGCTCATTGGCATTTTAATGGCAATAGTATTCAGGGTAGCTTTTATTACTATTGGTGTTGCGTTGGTTGATCGGTTTAGCTGGATACTATATGTGTTTGGGGTTTTTCTTTTGTACACAGGATACAAAATGTTTGTCTCTAACGATGAAGAGGCGTTTAACCCGCAGGAATCTAAAATATACCTTTTCTTAAAAAGGTTTTTACCCCTGGTGCCGCATGATGGTGAGGGTAAATATATAATAAGAGAAAATGGAAAACCCGTTTACACCAGTCTTTTTGTTGTAGTGATTTTATTGGCTGCAATTGATCTGGTATTTGCACTTGATTCAATTCCGGCAGTAATGGGGATTTCAAGAGATAAGCTGGTAATTTTTACCTCTAATATATTTGCCGTATTGGGTTTAAGAAGCTTATTCTTTTTACTAAGGGGGGCCGTTTCAAAATTTGATTATCTGCAGCAGGGTATTGCCATTGTGCTAATTTTTATCGGTGTAAAAATGCTTACAGAACATTGGATAAATTTATGGGTAGATAAAAACATACAGGTATTTATTTCATTGGGTGTAATATTATTTTGTATCAGTGGTTCAATTTTTTACTCCATTTTCATAAAAAAGAAGGGAGTGCCGGAAGAAGTGTCGGAGTAAATTTAACAGATAGTAAAAACAATGAGCCAATAAATGCACGCCATTTTTCAAATAGCAAGCCACATTAAAGCCACTTGGGTTCAACAGCAGGATGACGTAAATATTGAACATATTTTAATTGATAGCCGCAAATTAATTTTTCCTGCCACCTCTTTGTTTTTTGCATTAAGTAGTTCCCGTAGAAATGGCATGCTATTTATTGACGAATTATATGCAAAAGGCGTAAGAAACTTTGTCGTGCAGCAAACACCTGAAGCCTCCGCAATAAAATATCCGGCTGCAAATATCTTATTGGTAAAGGATGTGCTGCAGTCACTGCATTTATTAGCTACCTGGCATCGGAATCAGTTTTTATTACCGGTAATTGGTATTACTGGTAGCAATGGAAAAACAATTGTAAAAGAATGGCTGTACCAGTTGCTGCAAACCGATTATAACATAGTACGCAGTCCTAAAAGTTACAATTCGCAGATAGGGGTTCCGTTGAGTGTGTGGCAAATAAACTCACAACATACGCTGGGTATTTTTGAAGCAGGCATTTCGCAGCCCGATGAAATGCAAAAACTGGAAAAAATGATTGTTCCTGCCATTGGTATTTTCACCAATATTGGAGATGCACACAGCGAAGGCTTTTTAAATATCAGGCAAAAAATAAATGAAAAACTTCAACTCTTTATACGGAGCAACGTATTGATTTATGGAGCAGATAGTCTGGAGCTGAATGAAACGATTATTAATTTTGCCTTTAAAATAAAAGACAAAACTCCCCTTGAATTATTTACCTGGGGCACCAAAGAAACTAATAACCTGCAAATTATCTCTATAGAAAAAAAGGCAAGCAACACCAGCATTACAGCCCACTATTTTGAAAAAACGAGTGACGGCCAATCTCCAACCAAGCATCACCAGTCACATACTATCAACATCCCTTTTACAGATGATGCCTCCATAGAAAATGCCATCAATTGCTGGTGTGTGCTTTTGTATTTAAAAGTAAGCGAAGCTACCATTGCTGCAAGAATGAAACAGCTGCGTACAGTAGAAATGCGGCTTGAATTAAAAAAGGGTATTAATAATTGCTCGGTAATTAACGATAGTTACAGCGCTGATATTAATTCACTCAATATTGCATTGGACTTTTTAGCACAGCAACAGCAGCATCCCAACCGAACTTTGGTGCTAAGTGACATTTTACAATCGGGCAAAAATAGCCAGGATCTGTATAGCACCATCGCTGGCTTATTGCAGCAAAAAAAATTAACCGTCTTATTGGGATTGGTCCCGAAATTTCAAAACAACGAGCTGCTTTTAAAGATATAAAACAAACGGTATTTTTTAATTCCGTTGCAGATTTAAAACAACAATTTCATACACTCCATTTTTTTAATGAAAGTATTTTATTAAAAGGAGCCCGTGTTTTTGCGTTTGAACAAATAAGTCATTTGCTGGAAGAAAAAGCACACCAGACAGTGTTGGAAATTAACCTTTCCTCCATTACACATAACCTAAAAAAATACCAGCAGTTACTTAATCCATCTGTAAAGTTGATGGCTATGGTAAAGGCTTTCAGCTATGGTAGTGGCAGTTTTGAAATTGCCAACCTGTTGCAGTTTCATAAGGTAGATTACCTTGCTGTTGCGTTTGCTGATGAAGGCGTTGAATTGAGAAAAGCAGGCATCTCACTACCCATTATGGTAATGAGCCCGGAGGAGGTAACTTTTGATGTAATTGTGCAATACAATCTGGAACCAGAGTTGTATTCCTTTACAATCCTTCAATCATTTCATCAATACCTTACAACTGCAGGAATTGAATATTATCCTGTACATATTAAGTTGGACACCGGCATGCATCGCCTTGGTTTTGAGCAAAGCGATCTGGCTCA
>JBBQEA010000366.1:0-3624 GCA_038320245.1 Chitinophagales bacterium
TGGTTGCTCCATCCAATAAAACAGCTTTTGCCGGGAAAGATGATGATTTAAAAAACGTTGATCTCGGAATAGGAAATTTTAAACTGCACACAAATACCATTCAAAAAAGTGGAAATGTGTACAAGGGTGATGGATATATAATGTGGAAGCCATATTTGGTTGAAATAAGGTTGCGTGTAAAATTTGATAACATTAAAGTGAATACCGATAAAGTTATTTACGAGGGAATCGTAAACACTACTACAGAAGCTGGAAGTTACACCTGGAGCCCACTTGCAACTGCTAATGATATTACCAAAGCTTTAGGCGTAGCCAGCGAAACGAGTCAGGAAGATTTGAATAATTATATAAATAAGCCGGCAAAATTAATTAACCAGTTATCAGGTAATGCAGATATTGACATGCCTTTGGGCCTGAATACAGATATTGACGGAACACCTTTAATAGTAGCAATGATGGGTGTCAGTTTTTCTCCAACCGGAACCAATATGAACATGCTTGCCTCTTTTAATGTATCTGAAACCAATGGATGGTATTCGCTTGCAGGAACTAATTTTTGTATCGACCCTACAGGAATTTCGATCAGTAATGGCACCCTCTACCTGCCTAATGACCGTGATTTTAACATTGGCACTATGAAAGATAACTGGAACATTAAATTAAAGGGATGTAATGCCAGCGATACTGCAAAGGGTACCTACCTCAATATTAAAAACGGCAAGTTTGAAATGGTGATGGCCAGGGCGGAGCTGGCGTTTCCACAAAACGATTTGGTGCCCGAAGATAAAGATGGGAAAATTTTACCGGGCTCTTTAATTGCTAAGCTCCAATTTAAATTTGCAGATTGGAATGACTGGATGGCTTCTGCTGATATTCCCAATTTTCAAATTACGGATACCAAGGGTCTGAGCTTTAAACCCAATACTGTTTATTATGACCATTCTGTAAAAGGGAATGCACCAGGATTTCAGTACCCCAAAAATGTTATCAATGCGCCGGCCTCATTTGAAGGATTATACATAAAGCAGTTGGATGTACTTCTTCCTCCTGATTTTAAAACTTTTAATAGTAAACCGGGAGAGCGTACTTCTTTTTCTGCAACTGATTTAATTGTAAGCAGTGAAGGCGTAAGCGCTTACATACAGGGAAAGAATGTTATAGATATTTCTACTGGTAATTTAGGTGGATGGGGCTTCTCATTAAATAATATCGAAGTTGATATTTTGAAAAGCACTTTCCAGAGTGGTAAAATGGATGGGAAGATCTTACTTCCTATTAGTACCACACAATTAGATTATAGTGGAGATCTCCACATGGAAAAAGATTCATTGAGTTATGCTTTTGTGATAAAGCCATCGGCAACAATGTCCTTTGATATTTGGAAGGCTTCAGTGAATTTAAAACCTAATTCTTATATCGAAGTAAAAAGAGATTCATTAGGAGCAGCAGTTACTGCTTTACTTAATGGCGATATTAGTATTGATATTTCTGATGGGGCGCCCGCCATAAAGTTTGAGGCTATTAAATTTGACAGCCTGGGAATTTCTAACCGGAATATCGTAACAAAGAAAAAAGAATTCTGGATGAGTGCCGGTCCATGGAAATTTGCCAGCCCACAAAAAGTAGTAGCAGGTTTCCCGGTTAGCACCGGAGATATTACTCCATACATTAGTATAAAATCAGAAATTGAAATCGGCCTCAAATTTAAACTGAGCGTGGGAATTGGTGGGGAAGATAAAACCATTGTTGGTGCTGAAGCAAAGCTTGCTTTGTATGGCGCAGTAAAATTTGGGCTGGATGATTTTCGTCCAAACTTCACTGTTACAGCATCAGTGAGAGCAGATTCTGTTCGGTTGTTTGGTGATGTGGGGCCGGTAAAAGTAGATGGCTGGTTAGCTTTCTATAAAAAAGACAATGTTTACGGAGATGGATTAAAAGGCCATGTGGAAGCCACGTTCCCGATGGTGAAGCTGGAAGCTACAGCACAATTTGGCAGTGTAAATAATTATAATTACTGGTACATTGATGCATGTGCCCAGTTCCCAACAGCAATTCCTGTAATTGGGCCAATTGGTATCAATGGTTTTGGTGGAGGTGCCTATTATAATATGAAATTGCAAAACGGGCCTCCGCAGGATGATGAAATGAAAGCCAAAAATATTGCCAATAACAACACACCAGGTACCTCTATGTCAGGAATACAATTTGTACCCAATGCCGGATCTTTTGGATTGAGGGCAACTGTGTTTGTATCCCTGGTAACTGGTGCAGGTGCAAAAGCAATGAATGCAAAAATAACGATGGGTGCAGATTTAAATAATGGTGCCTTCCAGAAATTGACCCTTACAGGTAATGTATATGTATTTACAAATCCTCCTAAAAACGACAAAGCAATAGTAACTGGTCAAGTGAATATTGTATATAATATTCCTGATGAAAAATTTTCACTGGATGCATTGATTGATGCAAAGTTTGCTGTACTAACGCTAAAGGTACCAATCAATCTTTATACCGGTCCCGATGGCTGGTACTTTAAAGTGGGGGATCCCTGGGGTCAAAAAGTTACCATTGATTTTCCTGAAGCCAAAACAGCTTTTTATCATTATAAAATTGGTGCTTCTGCCTATTTCGTCGTAGGCTCTTTGGTAAACCCACAATTGCCTCCTTTACCAGCAGAAATCACAACAAAAATGGGCATTACTTCCGATCCGGGTATTCAATCATTTTTGTCGCAATTGAATAACACACCGGGATCCGGAATGATGTTCGGTGCCGAAGTACATGCAAGCCTTGGTTTCAGTGCCGCCATTCTATATGCTGATGCCACTGCTATCATTGGTTTTGATATGATGTTAAAACATTTTGATAATCTTACTTGCAACGGCGGCAATTCTGCAGGTTGGGAAAACTGGTATGCAGCGGGACAGTTATATGCATACTTAGATTTGGATGTAGGGCTGCAGGTGGATGTATGGTTCTTCTCCGGTAAATTAAGTTTGGTAAAATTTGCAGCAGGTGCGGTATTGCAGGCAGGACTGCCAAACCCTACCTGGATGGAAGGAAATGTATTTGTACAAGGAGAAGTATTGGGAGGATTGATTAAAGTAAGCACCAGCGCACATATGGCTCTGGGCGAAAAATGCTATCCCGATCCGGATCCATTAAAAGATATTAAAATCATTTCTGATTATGGACCCAAAGGAGATAAAGAAAGTGTTTTCGTTTATCCTTTTGCAGCTTCGAATGTGGGATTGGATAAGTACTATGAAATATCCGTTCCCCCAACAAGTGATAAACCACAGGGAGAAATACGTATCTACCGCTTTGAAGTAGAATCATTCAGGTTGTTGAAAAATGGAACGCCGGTTGAATCCACTGGTCTGGAATACCAGAACGATAACAACACGGTGATATTGAAAAGAAATAAAATTCTGGATGGGATTACTAATTATACCGGTGAAATTAATTGTTATGCACAACAATATTATGAGGGCCAGGGATGGTTTGATCCATATAACGATAAAGATAAGACCCGCGAACCTGTAAAAGAAACCAGCACTTTCAATTTTAAAACAGGGCCTAAACCGAATTATATCGCTGATGAAAATATTTCATTCAGCTACC
>JBBQEA010000367.1:0-3562 GCA_038320245.1 Chitinophagales bacterium
CGGCACCAATATGGAAGAAGCCATCCGTTATTTTAATAAAACGATGCAGCACAAAAGCATTGCTTTTTTAATGAGCGATTTTGTAGATGCTTCTTTTGAAAATGATTTAAAAGTTATTGGCGGCAGGCACGATGTAATTGGTCTGCGCATTTACGATAAAATGGACATGAGTTTGCCAGATGCAGGTTTGCTGCAGGTTGAAGATTTGGAGACCGGAAAGATTGCCTGGGTAAACAGTAGTGATGCCATGGTGCAATACAATTACAAACAACGCTTTATTCAGCAAAGTGAAATATGTAAAAATTATTTCCTAAAGGCTGGCGCAGATTTGTTGCACATTCGTACAGATGAGGATTATGTGAAAGTGTTACAGCAATTTTTTATTAAGAGAAGTTAAACCCACTAACCCTTTCAAGGGACATAAATGACACAATTATTGCAAAAAAAAATCAGGTTATTTTTAATACTGTTGTTGGTTGCTGCAAACTATTGTTGGGCCCAGGAACCGTTGATTAAAACATCTGTAAGCAATAACAGCATTTTGATAGGTGAACAATTTCAATTAAAAATTGAAGCCATTTTTCCCGGTGCTGGTTATAAAGTAAACTGGCTTAACCTGCCGGACAGTCTGCAACATTTTGAATTGATTGAAAAAAGCAAAACTGACTCGATCTATAACGATAACCAGTTAACCGGAGTAACACAAACATTTACCCTCACCAGTTTCGATTCAGGCAAATGGAACCTGCCTGTAGTAAGGGTAAATATTGATCCGGTAAAAGACGATACCACCTACAATTTTTTCAGCGACAGTCTGCCCATTAAAGTTTCATTTTCTGTTTCCGATACTACAAATCAATTGAGGGATATAAAGCCATTGTATGAAGCTTCGGACAAATGGCCGCTTTGGTATTGGATAGCCGGAGGAATTGCTGCAGTGATATTGATTGCATTGCTGACCTGGCTTTTTCGTTATTGGAAAAAGAACAGATCAGTTGTTGGATCTAAATCAAAAATTACTCCTTTTGATGAAGCCATGCTGCAACTGGATGCATTAAAAAAATACAACTTATCCGATGCAGCGGATACGAAATTATTTCATTCAAAACTGGTAACTATTTTCACTCAGTTTTTATCGGCGAGTCAACATACCAATCATCTTAATAAAACAACCGGCGATTTACTAATAGTTTTAAAAAGTATGGAAGCCTCGGTAGAAACGGTTTCGAAAATGGCTGGCAGCCTGCGTTGTGCAGATGCTGTAAAATTTGCTAAATACCAGCCAGCAATAGCTGATAGCGAAAATTGCCTAAAGGTTATAAAAGAAACAATCATCTTGTTACAACAAAAATTAGCCGCAAAACCTGCTGTAAAGTAGGGCGTTATTTATGCTTATTGACTATTTTAAAAATATCAGTTTTGCCATGCCGCAATTTTTTTTGCTGATATTGCTGTTGCCGGTAATGATTGGCTGGTACATTCGTTCCGGTAACCGTAGTTTGGCAAGCCTGAAGGTATCATCGATAAAAAGTTTTGCAGGCTTATCTTCTTGGAAAACAATTTTTCGTCATGTGCCATTTATACTTCGGTTGTTAACGGTGAGTTGCTTAATTATTGCCCTTGCCAGGCCGCAGATTAAAAATGAAGAGCAACAGGCAGAAGGTGCAGGGGTGGATATTGTTTTGTGCATTGATGTTAGCGGCAGTATGACGGCGCAGGACTTTACGCCTAACCGGATGGAAGCTGCGAAAAAAGTAGCTGCTGATTTTATTGACAGCCGGTTGACTGACCGCATTGGGGTGGTTATTTTTTCAGGAGAAAGTTTTACCCTTTGTCCGTTAACCACCGACAAACCGGTGTTGAAATCTGCCATCGAAAATATCCGCAATGGCTTATTAGAAGATGGCACTTCTATTGGTGATGGTTTATCAACCAGCGTAGACAGATTGCGAGGCAGTAAAAGTAAAAGTAAGGTGGTGATTTTGCTTACTGATGGAGAAAACAATGGCGGGCTAATTGGGCCTGCCAATGCCAAAGAAATTGCCAAAGCCTTTGGCATAAGAGTTTACACGATTGGGGTTGGTACCGATGGCTATGCACCCTTTCCGATGAGGACACCAATGGGAGTAGTTATACAACAGCAAAAAGTGACTATTGATGAAAAACTTTTGACAGAAATTGCAAGGGAAACAGGTGGCAAATATTTCAGGGCCAAGGACAATGCCGGCCTGGAAAATATTTACAAAGAAATTGACAGCCTTGAAAAATCGAAAGTAGAAATAACCAACTATACAAGGTATACAGAAAAGTATTTTCCTTTTGTGATGCTTGCAATGGCTTTGTTATTGCTGGAAGTTATCCTGCGATTTACCGTATTAAAAAAGTTTCCATAAAAATAATTGTAAAAGGGCTGGCCATAAAATTTATAACTTTTTAAAAGTTGTAAATTGTAGCAAATGGGGCCAACTTTACTATAATCTCAACATTACTTCATTCTTTATTTAACTTGCACTCAATGAAGGCAACCGTTTATAAAAGTACCGGCAGTTGGTACATTGTGCAGGATGAGCAGGGACAATTTTTTAATGCCCGTATGTTGGGTAAGTTTAAGATTGATGGCCTTACAAGTACCAATCCTATTGCAGTGGGCGATATTGTAGATATTGTAACGGAAAATGAAATAGAGGGCTCTGTAACTATTACTAACATTGAAGGGAGAAGAAATTACATTAATAGAACCTCACCCGCCAATAAACACAAGCACCACATTATTGCATCAAATATTGATCAGTCGCTGCTGTTTGCAACATTAAAAGATCCCAAAACATCGCAGGGTTTTATAGACAGGTTTTTAGTAACTGCAGAAGCCTATCACGTACCGGCAATAATTGTATTTAATAAGAAGGACGTTTACGGAGAAAAGGAGTTAGAGAGGTTGGCAGCAGTTGAAGAAATGTACACTGCCATTGGTTATAAAGTGCAGGCAATGAGCATTAATACCGGCGAAGGGGTAGACGTAATTGTTGATTTATTGAAAGATAAAACAACCTTATTATCCGGGCATTCAGGTGTAGGCAAATCAACTTTTATCAACAAAATGTTTCCGGAGCTTGCCTTGCGTACGCAGAACGTAAGCGGCTGGAGTGGCAAAGGATTGCATACCACCACCTTTGCCGAAATGTTCGATCTTCCAGGTGGTGGCAAAATTATTGATACACCCGGCATACGGGAGCTTGGGCTGGTTGATATTCCCAAAAATGAATTGTCTCATTATTTTCCTGAAATGCGTACCCTTATAAATGATTGCCAGTTTAATAACTGCATGCACATAAATGAACCCGGTTGTGCAATTAAAGCTGCAGTAAATGAGGGCACAGTTTATATGGAGCGGTATATTAGCTACCTTACCATTTTGGAAACTATCGAGGAAAAAACCTATTAATTAAAAGGCTCTTCTTTCTAAAAAATGTGAAATTTCAACCACTGCATTATTTTGCTGTTGTACACTCTTTCCTCTCTGCGGAGAAATAGACACGCCATTAAAAATGCTGTAATGCAACGT
>JBBQEA010000368.1:0-3496 GCA_038320245.1 Chitinophagales bacterium
CCTATCTGCCTGCACGAGCAATACATTGCACAAATGGGCCTTGCCATTAATGATAACAATTATTTGAAAGGCTACCAGCAATGCCTGGATTTTTACAGAGACAATGCTGTTAAGCCAGATGGAAGAGTTTGGCCGAGGTGGGCTTACAGCAATGAAGATATGATGCCAGGCGAGGTAACGGACAAAGGTTTTTATGAAGCACAATGGGGTTATTTGTTAGATGCCAATCCCGACCTTGTTACCAATGTCGTGGAACTCTATGATCAAACCGGTGATAAGGCATGGATAAAAACACATCAGCAATCTTGTGAAAAAGCGCTTGACTGGATTATGAAAAGAGATGCTAATAATAACGGACTGGTAGAAATGATCACCGATAGCCATACCCAAAAAAGAGGAAGCGACTGGATCGATATTATCTGGGCGTCTTACGAAAATGCTTTTGTAAATGCCAAATTATACCATGCGCTGCTGCTATGGGCAGATGTTGAAAAACAATTGGGCGATACAGTAAAGGCAACCCACTATGCCCGCTTTGCTGCAAAACTAAAAAGCAGTTTTAATAAGCCGGTGGCTGAAGGTGGTTTTTGGGATACTGAAAAAAACTGCTACATACATTGGCGGGAGAAAGATGGCACTGCCCATGGAAACAATATGGTTACTCCGGTAAACTTTATGGCCATTGGATATGGCATTTGTGATGACGAAAACAGAACAAAAAAAATATTGGATATTATAGAAGCACAAATGCAAAAGGAGCAACTTTTCTTTTGGCCTATCTGCCTGTACAGCTATCAGGCAGGTGATGGCAACGACTGGCAGTTTCCCTTTCCGAATTATGAAAACGGCGATATATTTTTATCCTGGGGAGCACTTGGCGTAAAAGCTTATGCATCTTATAAACCAGCGCTGGCTTTACAATATGTAAAAAACGTATTAGCGCAATATGCAAAAGATGGCCTCGCCTTTCAGCGATATGGCCGTGCAAAACAAGATGGTCTGGGCGATGATATTTTGAGTGGAAACAGTCTTTCTGTTGTTGGGCTTTACCAGGCAATTTACGGTATCAACCCAATGCACAACCGCTTTTATTTAAATCCTCACATCACAGAAGAATTAAACGGTACAATTATTAAATACAATTTCAGAAATCAAAAATTGGCAATCAATCTGGCAATAAACAAGTATGCTGTATCCGACAGTCACTATAAAATAATCGCTAAAAATAACTTTGGTTTTTATAGTACCAATAAAGAGCTGTTGTTTTTTAACAAGGATAATTCAACAGCTACATTAAAAGTAACAACCATTGCAAACAGTAATCTTACAGTTGATATAAAACAATGGGATGACGAGAGCATGCGATGGACACAAACTTCAACCGATGCAACTTCAAAAAAATTAGTTTACCAGGTGAATGATCTTAAACTGGGAAATTATTATACCATTTTAATCAATGACAAAATACTAAAACGAATTAAAAGCAATGCAATTGGTACCATAATTTTTGAATATAAAAGTGGGAAAAATAGTACTGAAATTTTTGTAACCAAGAAGTAAGCTTTGATGAATGATTTAGATAACACAACCTTACTAAAATATCAATTAATAGGGATGGGTACTTGGCTATAAATTATATTTTGATTTTATGCAGGATGGAGAAACGAAATATATTGGCCTCATTGTAATCTCCCGAACTCTTTTGCTGAAACCCATAAGTATATCCCAAATCGAAAGTAAAATTATTGTTTGCCTGGTAACTAATTGCTGTATTCATGCGGTTTTGATCAAACATATTTTTTACAATTTTCTTACCTGCATTCAGCATAATCTCATCGCCGGCTTTTAAGCTCAATGATTGTGCTTTGTTTGTTGATTGACAAATACGGTATTCCACTTCAAACTTATAACGGAAACGAAAATTAAAATTATAACCGTTTGCTAATTTATCGTTAACCACTTTTCTAAAATACCGTTCCTCTATCCGGTACCGGTGGCTGATTGTAAACCGATTTAACTTCTGGTTGTTATTAAACTCCTGAAACGGCCTTAACTCCGGTACAGCTAAAGTACTGGCAGAAGCAGGATCAAAAGTATTGGTAAAAAACCATGCAAATCCGATACCTGCATTCCAGTTTTGCCCAAGGGTATAATTAATTTTAGAACGAAGTGTAAATTGCAATTGTTTGCCATTATCAAGAAAATGCCGCTCACTTATATCATTGCTTAGTATCCATTTTGGTGCTAATTGAAAGCTGGCCCCGTAAGTGTACCATGCATATGGCCTGGAGGTAATTTTTTTTTGAGTTGATTGTGCTGACGCTGTAAAGAAACAAGCTGGCAAAAGGACTACAGTTAAAATAATTAGTAATAAAAAGTTTTGTCGCACTATTTTTTTCCAAATATAATAAACGGTGCGTCATAATCAATTTTACAACCACAACCGCTTTAAAATATCTTTACAAATAGCGATAACATTCTATTCGTTTTTTATTTTTTTATTAGTGCATGAAACGCTCTTTTTACAAAAGCAACTTTATCAGTTTTATGCTTTCGGGCAGATACAGTTTTTGCCTTCTGGGTTACATTTTTCCACTGCTCGGTTTTTAGAGCCAATGCCAGCTTTTTAAAGAAAAGTAGCAGAAATATCAACGCTTAAATAGATAAAAACTTTGCACCAAATAATTTACAATTCATAAAAACTCGATAGCTGGAATTGAATATTTCGAGAAATTAACGAGTATTTTTTTTTACATTAGAGGGTAATTAGCTGAAGTACGTTTTTGAATTTTTATTTATTACCCCCAAAATATATAAAAAGATGGCTAAAATTAACCTATTTATCTCCTATTCACACGAGGACAAATCCTACTTTGAAAGCCTTAAGAAATATATAAACAGTAAAAATTGCCCAAACATCAATGTGTGGGATGATGGTGAAATTGAACCCGGTATGGAATGGGATCAACAAATAAAAAATAAGTTAAATGATGCGCAAATGATCCTCTTGCTCATTAGTCAGGATTTCCTTAACTCCAATTACATTGATGAAATTGAATTGAAAGAAGCGTTTAAAAGACACGAAGAAAAAAAATGCAGGGTCATACCCATTTTTACCAAAAACTGTTACCTAACCAATCATCCGCAAATAACAAAATTGCAAGGCCTGCCTGCCGGTATGAAATTCCTGTCGGATTTGGGCGAGCAGGTATATGCACAATACACCGAAATACAAAGAGAGATAATAGAAATTTCAGGGGAAATGCTTACTGATAAAAATATACTCGATTCTATTGCAAAAGATGACAATAAAAGTATTGATGCCAAAGCCATTGAGGAGTTAAGCAATTGCGGAAAAATATTTTTATCCATTCCGTCTTCCGAAGAAGGAAGAAAAAAAAGAAAAGCGCTGATGATGCAGGTGGAAGGAAAAAGAAAATACGAAAACTGGCCCTATGAAATTGTTCCTTCAATTGAAGAAACTGCAGCACTAATA
>JBBQEA010000369.1:0-3475 GCA_038320245.1 Chitinophagales bacterium
TATGATGTTAAAGGCACAAACACCCGATAGTTTGAGAAGAAAATATGTAATGGACAGTCTTGCTAAGAATGGGCCGCAAGCAACCGAGTATTATTCTCCGGAGCCTCCCGTGGTGACACCGGGTGCAAGCGTCGGGATGCCACCATCGGATGCGATTATTTTATTTGATGGTAAAAATCTTGATGAATGGGCAGATGACAGAGATACTACCCAACCCGCTAAATGGATAGTGTCCGATGGCAATTTTACAGTAAATAAAAAGGTAGGCGACATCCGCACCAAAAGGCGTTTTACAGATTTTCAATTGCATGTAGAATACAGGATTCCTGCTGATATTACCGGCAGCGGACAGGCACGTGGCAACAGTGGAATTTTTTTAGCAGCACTCCCATGGGGGGCGGGTGGTTACGAGTTGCAGGTGTTGGATAATTACAACAATAAAACCTATGTTAACGGACAGGTGGGCAGTTTTTATAAGCAGTCAGTTCCACTGGCAAATGCATGTCGCAAACCCGGAGAATGGCAGACCTTTGATATCATCTGGACAGCACCTCATTTTAATGATCATGGCATATTAAAATCACTGGCACGTGGTACCGTTTTTCACAATGGTGTGCTGCTGCAAAACAATACTTATTTATTAGGAGATACGCCGTATGTTGGACAGCCACAATATCGTGTGCACGGGCCATCCCCTATTAAATTACAATCGCATGGGGACAAGAGTGAACCTATTAGTTACCGCAATATTTGGCTAAGGGAATTATAGAAATAAATATAAGAAAATACAATTTTGGAACAGGCGGTTTAATTACTATTTAGTCCCGGTTGTATGGCTTACTTAGTGGAAGCAAATAATAGTATAAAAGGTTGAATTATTACAAGCTCCTACCAATGGTTAAGAGCGGAAAATAATGGGCATCTTCCGGAAAATCTCATAATTGTAAGGTGCAATGATGAGCGGAATTGTCGCTCATGAATGTTTTGACTAATGGGGAGCCATCATTACTTTATTTAGCAAATTCCCCAAAGTGCCAAAGAATGCCGGATGGGTCGTGCAGGAAACATTCCCTGCCCCAATCGTTATTGCAAATTGGCTGCAGTTTTACAGTTTCATATTTAGCCGGCAGATTTAATGCTGATAGTTCTTTCCAGTAACGATCTACATCATCTACCTCTAAAAAAATCATTGTATTGTCTACCCAGTCTTTTACATAAGCATCCTGTAAATAAAATCCAAATGCTCCTGTTTTAAATAAGGACATATTATGGAACAACACAACTTCCTGGAAACCTAAATCCCTGTAAAAACTACTTGATACTGCGAAATTTTTTGCACCGATGAAGGGGCGCATGGAGATGATATGGTGTTGCATTGTTTTCGTTTTTTATTTACGAGATGAAGGTATAAAATTATTGGATTGAGTATATACTGGACGGTTTCTTTTTAAGGGAGTAGTGGAAATAGTAGGCGGACACAACCTGTTTGGCTTAAATATAAATGTAAGAATCAAAATTAAAAAAGCACTAAGCTACAGGGATATTTTTCATCAAGAAAAATTAAATTCACGTAAACGTCAGCAAATGAAGTATGCTTTGTATTGTTTGATAATACTTCGCTTATTTTAAATACCGATAGTATTTATATTTACAGCTTTCGAAAACAACAAAGCCTTTATGCAGTCAAAATAAAAACAGTTTAATGCTGAAATTTTGCAACAAAAGCTGTAAGGCAATGTCAGGTAAAACTTTTAATGAAGTTCAATGCTGGTTGAATAATTTGTCGCTTCCGATAAAACAGGTATTGCATTGGGTTTAATCAGATAATAAACCAAAATGGTTTCAAGACAAATGACTCAATTGTAATCCAGCATTAGCTTTACAATTTTTTCAAATTTACGTCCATATTCCAATCGGATTCTTTGAAGACAGTCATCAATGATATATTGTTTTTGAAGGTTGTTATACCGCACTATTTCAGCAGATTTAAAAATATTTTCATCAGATATTGAGAAGGATACCGGGCTGATAACATGTAGTTCATCTAAATGAATTTTGTTGACTTGCCCGGTAGGGATCAGCGCTAAGCCATATTTTGTTTTTATGTTTAAATCGTTGCCCGAAAAACTTTCAATTGATTTAGGAAAAGTGCGGTTGTAGGTATCCATGATAGCAGCTAGTTCAAATTCATTGATACCATTCTGCAGCAATACGCCCAGTTTTTTATTCTTTCTAAAAATGATTTTTTTACCTACGGTTAGCTTATCGCTAAATTGAAATGTATTGCTCTGGTGTGTTGTTTTAGGAAGCAGGTATGGATAACGAATATTTTCTTTCACCTTTCTCATTACCTCCGGACCAAACAGGATATTTATTACCATCAGGCTACCCTCAGCGGCATTGGAAACACCTGCTGTGCTATACAGGTTGCCGTAATTGGCAACACTAATATTTTGTATCCACAAAGGCTTGCTGAATTGGGCTTTTATGCCGGCATAATCTGAAGCATGTGCTGTGATTGGTTTGCCATCGAAGATGCCGGTTGCTGCGGCTGTTGCAGCACCATCACATACAGCAAGAATTTTGGTATCAGCTATGTAATGGCTCTTTATCCAATTTACAATTACAGCATCCTGGTGAATTGAATCCCCGACAGATAAAAACGGAATAACAATTACATCCGGATTTATCTTTAATGAATCAATTTGGGTAAAAGTAAATTGTGGAAGGAGGAAAAATCCTTTTCTCACAACGATGGGAAAACTGTTTTTTGCTACTATGTAAACATTGGCTTTTTCCGTGGCATTAAAAAGATAAAATGGGGCCATCATGTCGAACAGTTCCGTGCCATTATTGTTGGCGATGATGACAACTGTTTTCTTCAATGGGTCGTAAGCGGGACGCTGATAGTTAAAATTATTAGCTCCCTCGTAAACAGGTGATTTCCCAAACTCCCGAAGCGGGCTGCAGGCATTAAATAATAACAGAGAAAGCACGGTTACAATCAAAGTCACTTTCATCATTTTCTGTTTATTCATTTTATGTTATTGGCTTTTAAAATTCTTTGTAATTGCCTGGCGGTTTTAAACCCACACTTAGTAGCAATATATTCAATGGTAAACTCCGGATTATTGAGCATCGTTTTTGCAAACTCTATCCGCAGCATGGTAAGATATTCCAAGATGGTGGTACCGGTTTTATCTTTAAAAACCCTGCTTAAATTTCTTGGACTCATTGCCACCCGGGATGCCAGCTCTTCAATGCTGTTTTCATCTGAAAGATGTTCAATGAGATGGTCCTGTACTACGTGTACGCTGGGGTTAATGTGGTTGCGATAATCGAGATAAATACTGCTCTGCGTATGGTTTTGGCTGCGCCTGTGATACACCACCAATCCTCTTGCAACTTTATGGGTAAACAGGGCACCTTTTAATTCTTCGAGTATAGATAAGGCCAGATCAATTCCGGCGCTGAT
>JBBQEA010000370.1:0-3441 GCA_038320245.1 Chitinophagales bacterium
TTTCCCGGGAATAAAATGTTTTTTACTGAATGAAAAAAAATGCTGTCATAAATAGTAAATCCAGCCAGCCAAAATACCGGCAGCTTGTGCAGTCTGTTATCGGCAATATTGAAAACGGCTCGTTTACAAAGGGACAGCAACTGCCTTCTATCAATGAATTTGCAGCAGCCAACAAAATTGCAAAAGAGACCGTGACAAAGGCTTACGCCGAACTAAGGGAGATGGGGGTTATCATTGCGCAGCATGGGAAGGGTTTTTATGTTTCTAAAACAAAGGCAAAAGTTGGGCTGAATATTTTTGTACTGTTTGATACATTCAATGCCTATAAAGAAGTATTATACCATGCAATGAAAGCAGCGTTGCCGGCAGATACACAATTGAGTATTTTTTTTCATCATTATAATGCAAAGCAATTTGCTCAGTTAATAAATGATAATCTCGGCAGTTATAACTACTATGTTGTCATGCCGCATTTTGATAAGGATGTATCCGCTATTGTAAATGCAATTCCAAGGGATAAACTGCTGCTGTTGGACAAAGATGTACCCAAACTAAAAAATGAATACGCATCCATATTCCAGGATTTTGAGAATGATATTTACAATGGCCTGGTAGCAGGACTGCCTTTAATAAAAAATTACAGCAAACTTCATCTTATTGCAGGCTATGAACATTTGCAGTATGTACCTGCTGCAATAATCAAAGGGTATAAAAAGTTTTGTACTAAGAATGGCATTGCAGGAGATGTGATGGATAACCTGAAAGAAGAAACCTTAAAAAAAGGTGAAGCTTACCTGATTTTTAACGACACAGATATGATTCGCTTTATAAAGTACTGCGATAAAATGAAATGGAAACCCGGTAAAGAAATAGGCTTGATAAGTTATGATGATACGCCGTTGAAAGAAATACTACTAGGCGGTGTAACCGTTATCAGCACTGATTTTGAGAAGATGGGGAAAATAGCAGGTGAGTTAATAGTTGGTAAAAAATTAGAAAAAATTGCCAATGATTCCATGTTCATAAAAAGAAAAACTTTGTAACCATGCAGTTAGGCATAAGTTCATATACGTATGGCTGGAATGTGGAGAATGGCATGAACGAAATCGATCTGATTGAAAGCGCAAAGAAGTTTGGTGTTAAGCTCATACAAATTGGCGACAACCTGCCTTTGCATACTTTCAACGAAGAGAGCTTGCAGGTTTTTGAAAAGGAATTGCAACAGAATGATATTACAGTTGAGCCAGGCGCAAAGGGTTTATCGCAGCCACATTTGCATCAATACATTTTGTTGTGTAAAAAGTTTAATGCAAAAATTCTACGATTTATTATTGATGACTATAAGTATCAACCTTCCATTGAAGAAGTAATACGTGTTATTAAAAGTGAAATGGATTTGCTTGATAAGTACAATATAACATTGGCTTTAGAAAATCATGACAGGCTAAAGGCAAATGAATATGCAGCCATTATAAAATCAATAGGCAGTCCGAATGTTGGTATTTGTTTAGACACGGTTAACTCTATGGGCGCAAGTGAAAGTATAGAGACAATTATAGAAACACTGCTTCCATATACCGTGAATTTGCACATAAAGGATTTTGGTATTGCAAGGTTGCCGCATAAGCAGGGGTTTATTATTGACGGTCGTATAGCAGGTGAGGGCTTGCTGAATATTCCACCATTGCTTGAAAAAATAAAAGACCGCAACATTTGCCACACCTGCATTTTGGAGCAATGGGTGTCGCCTGAAAAAGATTATGTTGAAACAATTTTAAAGGAAAAACTTTGGGCAGAAAAAAGTATTCATTATTTAAAAGCATTGCCGTTTTGGGGAGAAAGTTGAATATAGCTTCTGAAAGTACAAGTGTGCGACTCCCGAAAACAATCGGGACAGGCCAACGATGTTAAATAATAATTCAAAAGCTTGGTACAAAAAATTTACACTTAAAAAATAAATAATATGACTACAATTTCATTGGTAGGAGCAGGCGGCAAAATGGGCGTTCGACTTACAGATAACTTTTTAACGCATGCCCATTACGATGTAAAATATTTAGAAGTGAGTGAGCAGGGTATTGCCAACCTTGCACAACGCAGCGTTAGTGTTACGCACCAGGATGAAGCCATCATCACAAGTGACGTAGTGATACTTGCTTTACCGGATGTGGCCATTGGTAAAATAAGCGAACAGATTATTCCTATGATGAAGCCCGGGGCATTGGTACTTACACTTGACCCTGCGGCTCCTATAGACGGGGTTATTTTTCACAGGGATGACTTGGGGTATGTAATTGCCCACCCATGTCACCCCTCCGTTTTTAATTGGGAACCAACGGAAACAGCTTTCCGTGATTTTTATGGCGGCATCTCGGCCAAACAAAGTATTGTGGTTGCGTTGATGCATGGTACTGAAGCTCATTATACATTGGGCGAAAAAGTATCGCAGGATATGTATAAGCCCATTGATAAAACCTATCGCATTACGCTGGAACAAATGGCAACATTGGAACCCGCCATGGTCGAAACCCTTGCACAAACCTGTATGGAAGTAGTGAAAGAAGGGTTTGATATTATTGTTTCAAAAGGAGTGCCGGCAGATGCCGCCCGGGATTTTGTATTGGGGCATTTGCGCATACAAATGGCTGTATTGTTTAAAGAAGTTAACGGCACTTTTAGCGACGCTGCTTATAAAATAAGTAAACGGGCTAAACCAATTTTATTTAGAGAAGGCTGGCAAAAATTATTTGAGATGGAAGATATTAAAGAACAGGTGAAAGATATTACAGCCAGGTAATTACTTTATAGCGATTTAAAAAATGGATATCATCAATAATAAAAAAACGAAATCAGTCTTGTTATGAAAAAATATTTCTTGTTTTTCTTTCTGCAAATTTTATTGTTGAGTTCCTACGCTCAATTTACAGTTAGTACAAATAACCGGTATATCCTCAAGGACGGTAAGCCTTTTTTCTGGTTGGGAGACACCGGATGGGAACTCTTTCACCGGCTAAACAGAGAGCAGGCAGATTATTACCTGAAACGACGGGCAGAACAAGGTTTCACTGTTATACAGGCGGTTGCGTTGGCGGAATTTGATGGGCTGCATGTACCGAATCCCAATGGAGATTTACCTTTAAATTTTGATGATCCTAAACAACCCAACGAATCCTATTTTAAGCACGTGGATTATATCATTGATAAAGCGGCTGAATATAATATTTCCATAGCATTTTTACCTACCTGGGGCGATAAAGTTTACAAAGGAGGTTGGGGAAAAGGGCCTGAAATATTTACGCCAGAAAATGCAAAGATTTACGGACAATGGTTAGGCAACCGGTATAAAGACAGAAAAAATATTATCTGGATTTTAGGGGGCGACCGTAACCCTGAAAACGAAACCCATTATGCTATTTGGAGGGCAATGGCCGAAGGAATTAT
>JBBQEA010000371.1:0-3288 GCA_038320245.1 Chitinophagales bacterium
TCAAAAAAATAATTTGCACAATTCAAAACCAATAGTTTACTTTGTATCTCAAAGTGCTTTTTATATGGATACACCACATCAACCTTTGGAAGATCTGCAACACATCAAAAAGATGATGGAACGCAGCAGCCGGTTTATTAGTCTGAGCGGATTGAGCGGCATTGCTGCCGGCATCTGCGCTTTGGCCGGAGCCTGGTTTGCCAGCCAGAAAATTCATTGCTGGGTAAATGGCGATTGCCAGTTGAGCCTGCTGATAACATCAAACGGCTTTCAATTGATCAACGATCTTTTCTGGATTGCTACCATCACCTTTATTGCTGCATTTGTGTCGGCTTTTATTTTTACTTATTTACGAAGCAAAAAGAATGGAACGCCTATGTGGGGTACAACAACCGTTCGTTTATTCTGGAATATGGTGATACCAATTACTGTTGGCGGTATTTTTTTAATTAGAATGATGCAGATGGGAGAGTACCAGTTGGTGGCGCCGGGCTGTTTGATATTTTACGGACTGGCATTGGTGAATGCCAGCAAATATACTTTGGGCGAAGTACGTTATTTGGGTTACGGACAAATTGTACTGGGACTTTTTAATTTATGGTGGATTGGATATGGATTGCAGTTTTGGGCAATGGGCTTTGGTATTCTGCATATTGTTTATGGAGCCATGATGTGGTGGAAATACGAACGGAAATAAAACTAATTGCCTGATGAAAAATCCGATAGAAAATCTGAATAAAATTTTTGACAGCCGAATACGTCTGGGCATTATGAGTGCCCTGATGGTGAATGACGAAGTGAGTTTTAATGAGCTGAAGGAACTGCTGGATATAACCGATGGTAACCTGGCCAGTCACCTGAAAACACTGGATGAGAGTGAGTTTGTAAAGTTTCAGAAAGGATTTATTGGCCGCAAAACAAACACAACCTATTCAATTACAAAAAATGGCGAAAAGGAATTTAAACTGCACCTGGATGCGTTGACTAAAATGATTGGATCTGTAAAATAAATTTTTTTAAACATTCACTTTGAAATACAAAGCACTTTTGATTATGTATAAATTTATGATTAAGTACCGCTCTGCATTGCTGGTTTACCTTACACACCAGATGGCCTTACCTGTGTTACGTATAATACGTAAGGCAGAAATTTTTCCTTACAGCAAGGCGGAACTTACAAATTTTCCGGCTAAAACATTGGGCAGAGACCTGATTGATTTTTTAGATGCCAAGGATCTTGATCTTTTACCTTACTACGCCCGCCACGACATTAAACATATTTTATTAGGGTACGATACTACGGATGAAGGCGAGGTTTGCCTGCAATGTTTTATGCTGGGCAACGGGCATATTTCTTTTCCGGTGGCAGCAACGGTTTTGTATGGTTTTGTAACCATGCCTGAGTACTGGAGTAAATTCAGGATTGCTTACCGGCGTGGCAGGCGGAGCATATCCATTAAAAACTGGCAATGGTTTTCCATTTTACTGGAAACAACAGAATCCCTCATTTATAAAATTAATAACGATGCAAAAAATTAGCCACATGCTGACCGTTTACTGCTATTGCATTGAACTGTTTATAATTCAACTTTTAAAAAAGTAATCATGCAAATATCAGTATACCAAAGATGTTTGGTAAAAAAAATAACAAACCGCCTGTTACTTCATCTTTAAATAAAGAAAAAATGAAAGAGAAATGGTTTAAAAAAACAGGATGGGTTTACATACCAATTCATCCCATGGGATATATTGTAACAATTTTTGCCGTTATTTTTATGGTGCCAATTGTAATGGCAGTAGTTCGTAATGGACATTCAGTAACAGATGATATGTATCAAATTTTTGTTTATGCCACCTGCACTGCCTTCTGGTGGAAGTGGGTTGCAGAAAAAACATCCTGATACACAAAACTGAAATTTTAAATTCAATATTATGAAACTGATAAAATCTTTTGCGTTTGCCTGGGAAGGAATAAAGGGGTGTTTTAAATCTGAAAGTAATTTCCGGATTCATTTAATTGCTGCAATTGCTGCAATAATATTTTCTGTGATGTTGAATGTATCTACAGCAGAATGGATAGCCATTTGCTTTTGCATTGCATTTGTAATGGGAATGGAAATGATGAATACAGCTATCGAAAAACTGTGCGATATGGTGCAAGCAGAATTTCATCCTGTTATAAAAAAGGTGAAAGATATTGCTGCTGGCGCAGTTTTAATTTCGGCAATTTTTAGTTTAATAACGGCTGCCATTATTTTTCTGCCTAAAATAATCTACTTCATCAAATCAGTTTAAAAATGAACACAGCATTATCTTTTCAAAAAACTTTACTTGCCTTTTTGGCTTTTATTGGTTTGTTAATTGCGGTGCGTATCCTTTATACAGGCACTACACATTATTTGTTTTTAGTGTGGAATATTTTTCTTGCCTGGATACCATTTGCGATCAGTAGTATTTTTCATAAACTGGCAGACAAAGCTAAATGGAAACAACTTTTAATTCTCATTTGCTGGTTGGCTTTTTTTCCAAATAGTCTTTACATCGTTACCGATTTAATACACCTGGAGATTGAGAGTAAAGTCCCCAAATGGTTTGATGCTGTATTATTGTTTTCGGCATCGGTAGCAGGTTTAATGATGGCTTTTATTTCGTTATACAGGGTTGAAGAATTTCTGCAAAAAGCGATTCACAGAAAACTCCAGTCAGCGGCAATTTTATTTATCTTATTTCTTGCTTCGTTTGGTGTGTACCTGGGCAGGTTTTTAAGGTGGAACAGTTGGGATATTATCAGTAACCCGTTTCAATTGCTGGGGTCAATAGGCCATCGTATTATTTCGCCTTTTGATCACTTGCAAACCTGGACAGTTACCGGAACACTCACCATTTTTTTTTACCTGATGTATATCGCTGTAAAAAAAATGCCCGGCTATTTAAGCCGGGCAAATATTCATTAAGAAAACCTTTTTAAAAATCAAGCCCTAAAGCAAAATACATTACAGGCTTTCCTTTAAAGAAAACGTTCATTGGCCAGGCTGCATCAAATTTTAAAAAATATCCCAGCAAAGTGGTTCTTGCGCCAAAACCATATCCGCCGGCAAAAGGCCCGATACCACCGGCTTTTTTAACAACAGTAACAGGACCGGGCTGCGAAGTGTTGGGATCCACGGTATTGTATCTGATCGAAGGCCTTTTGAGAGAATTATACTGTCCGTTCCAGGCAGTACCCAAATCAATGAACTGAACAATCTGGAAATTATTTAAAAACGAGTTGTTGATTGTACGATCAAA
>JBBQEA010000372.1:0-3285 GCA_038320245.1 Chitinophagales bacterium
AGCATGGTAACTGCAGCGGCGGCATCTGCAGCACTAAAAGACCAGGCCTTTGTAAAAGATTGCAGGAATAAAACTATGCAGGCAAAAAACATGTGCTACAAAACTTTTAATGAACTTCAGCTGGAATCTATTCCTTCTGTAACCAGTTTTATAATGTTTAACATTGATAAAATTGGTGCCGGTTTTTCAAAGCAACTGCAGGAAAAAAATATTATGGTTCAATACAGGCAACATTTTGGTGGCAAGTGGTGCAGGGTAAGTATGGGCACCATCGAAGAAATGGAGCTGTTTTGCAAAGCGTTGAAATCAATAGCCGGATGATGCTTTTGGCTTTCAACATCCTTCAACAACATTAAGCCATCTCCAACATTATTCAACCAACTTAAACAACATTAAACCATCTCCAACATTATTAAACCAATTTAAACATCATTAAACTACGTTCAACAACCTTCAACCACCTTAAACAACATTTAACTATCTTAAACAACATTAAACAACCTCCCTCCCTACTCCACCCAATCTGCAATAAAAATATTGGTATCTCTTGTGCCGCCATTGTTGCGGTTGCTGCAGAATACAAATTTCTTTCCATCCGGGCTAAACATGGGGAAGGCATCAAAACCTTTATCCCGGCTAATTTTTTCTAAACCTTTTCCATCAATATCGGTAAGGTACATATTGAACGGAAAGCCACGCTTGTACTCATGATTGCTGCAAAAAATTACGTGCTTGCCGTCTGGTGTAAAGTTGGGCGCCCAGTTGGCTTGCTCCAAAAAAGTTATCTGGTGTGCATTGCTGCCATCGGCATTGGCTGTCCATACTTCCATATGGGTAGGTGCCACTAAATTTTCTTTCAGTAAATCTTTGTACTCTTTTATCTCAGCTTCGGTGGTTGGCCTGCTGGCACGCCAGATAATTTTTGTACCATCCGGACTAAACCATGCTCCGCCATCGTAGCCCAATTGATTGGTTATTCTTTTTACATGTTTACCATTTAGATCCATGGTATATAAATCTAAATCCCCATCTCTCATCGAAGTAAAAAGAATAATATCCCCTTTGGGTGAAATGGTTGCTTCTGCATCATATCCATTTGTTTTGGTGAGTTGCTTTACAATTTTACCATTTAGATCTGCCTTAAAAATATCAAAGCCCTCGTAAATGGCCCAAATGTATTTATTGCCATATTTTGTCCGGTCGGGTATTGGGGGACAATTTTTATCGGCCAGGTGTGTAGAGCCATACAATATATGTTTGCCATCAGGATAAAAATAGGCACAGGTTGTACGACCAGTGCCGGTACTAACCAAAGTAGGTTCAAATTTTTCGCCAGGTTCAGTTGGTATTTTCCCCATCCAAATTTGATCGCAAAGGATGCCTTCTTTGGGATTTGTTTTTTGGAAGATCAGGTATTTACCGTCAAAGCTAAAATATGCTTCTGCATTATCGCCGCCAAAAGTTAATTGTTGTACATTGGCAAAATGCTTTTCTCCATCAAACTGAATGGTATCAGCATGCATAAAACTGTTGCCAGGCTGTGGTATAGCGTTACCTGTTTCCCTAAAAGCTGTGAACCCAATTATTGCTAATAGTCCAACTACATTAAATAAAACTTTTTTCATCCATGATTTTTTTGTGCCGCAAAGTTAACAGCTATACTAAGTAAATTTGTCAAAATTTTGTCAGCACTTTATACTACAACAACTTAATTTTGCGGCCTATAAACTTCGCATGAAAAAATTGTTATCGTATTCTTTATTGTTAGCGGCATTAATAACGAGCTGTAAAAATAACCCATCAACACAGGAGGAAGCCACCGTACCTGAAGCCGAGAAAAGCCTGCGGTCGTCCATTGATCAATATCCTGATTCATTCCTGCTAAAAGAAAAACTAATTCAATATTACAGGGACAATGGCAGCTACGACAGGGCCATTGCAGAAACAGACCGGCTGCTCCAAAAAGACACGATCAATAGCAGACTTTGGTTTATTAAGGCAACCTTACATTCAGAAAATGAAGACACGTTAAAAGCCATTAAAGCATGGGAAAATCTGGTAATACTGCAACCATTACCCGAACATATTATGGCACTTGGTTCCTTGTATGCCTTTACAAAAGATTCACACGCATTGGCAATGGCAGATGCACTGTTACAATCCCCAAAAGCAAATGCAGCCACACAGGCGTTTTTCATTAAGGGGCTTTACTACTCCAGCACAGGTGACAAAATGAAGGCAATTTCCTTTTTTGAAAATGCAATATCGGCTGATTATACCAACAGCATGGCCTATAGGGAAAAAGCAATCTGTTTGTACGATTTAGGCAAATATCTTGACGCATTGAAAGTGCTTGAACTTGCCTTGGTGATCAAAAAAACAAATGAAGAAGCCTATTTTTGGATGGGTAAATGTTTTGAGAAACTGGATAAAAAAGAACAAGCTATTCAAAATTATCAATTGGCTTTACAGTTTGACCCAAACTATATTGAGGCAAAGGATGCATTGGGGAAATTAGGAGTGAAGTAGGTGAAGGGTGAATGGTCAATGGTGAATGGTGAATAAATAAAGTAGGATTTTTTTTACAATTTTCTGTAAAAAAGACAAAGCAATTTTGTAAGTCAACAAGCGAACAATATAACTAAAATAAATTATGCCAATTATAGCCCCATCATTATTAGCAGCTAACTTTTTACAACTACAGCAGGAATGCGATATGCTGAATGCCAGCGAGGCAGACTGGTTTCATCTGGATGTGATGGATGGCAGATTTGTACCCAACATCAGTTTTGGGCCAATGCTGATTGAGTTTTTTAGAAAAGCTACAAACAAATTTTGTGATGTGCATTTAATGATTGAAGAGCCTGGGAATTATGCAGAGCTGTTTAAAAAATCTGGTGCCGATATGTTGACTGTGCACCTGGAAGCATGCCCACACTTACACCGTAATATACAGCAGATAAAAAGCCTCGGCATGCAGGCGGGCGTTGCATTAAATCCACATTCACCGGTAGAATTACTGAAAGATATCCTGGCAGATATTGACATGGTTTGCGTGATGAGTGTAAACCCAGGCTTTGGCGGACAATCGTTTATTCCCTACACAATAAGTAAAATAAAACAACTCCGTGCAATGATTGATGAACAATCGCTGCAGGTAAAAATTGAAATTGATGGCGGTGTAACAGTAGCAAATGCAGCAAGCATTTTAGCTGCCGGAGCTGATGTATTGGTAGCAGGCAGCAGTGTTTTTAATTCGGCCGATCCAACTAAAACCATTGCTGC
>JBBQEA010000373.1:0-3243 GCA_038320245.1 Chitinophagales bacterium
TTTTCCCAATTTTATTCTTCGTGTGTGTATGACGGTAATGCAATAAGGGATGTTTTAAAAGTGGTAGGAAAAAGATTCCGTGATGAGGGGCTTACTACAAAATTATTTTTACCGGAAGATGTGGGTTACCTGCAGGGAGTAGAAAGTATGGTAACACCAACGCTTGCTGATCCTGTTGCCCGCCAGTATGCTGATATCATTGCTGTGCATGGTTATGATCTGGACGGAGTAACTGCAGCATCCACAAGTGCCCAAACGTGGCAGACTATGTATGGATGGGGGGCTCCTTATAATAAACCTCTTTGGATGACTGAAACTTCTGGTTATGATAATACACTTGACGGGGGCATTAAGCTGGCTAAGGCCATGTACACGGCAATAAAATTTGGTAATGTTTCTGCATGGTTACACTGGTCGCTAAGTACAACCACTCTTGATTCTTATTCATTAATGAGTTCAACAGGCGAAAAAAGTAAAAGGTATTTCGTTTCAAAAAATTTTTATAAATATATACGTCCCGGCGCTGTAAGAACTGATGCTAATGCTGCAGATGGAACTAATGTGTACCCTTTGGCCTTTCAAAATAGCATTGGTAATACTATAACTATTGTTTTAATCAATGATAATAATTCGGCAAGACCTATAAAATTATCTGGTAATAGGTTGCCGCCTCAATTCAAAATGTACATTACTTCTGCCAGTGATGATACGAAAGATTATGGTGATGTCAACAGCACAGATATTGTTCTTTTGCCGCCCAACAGTGTCGTAACATTATTTAAATAGGAATGATATTATAAAGAAAAACCACTCATTATTCTTTTTTAAGATCCGTACCTTTTTTATAATTTATTTATAACAAAAGAGGTTAAGTTTTAAGGTGAGGAAGTAGTTATTGGAATTTTTTTTGCAGACAATTGAATTAGAGAAAATCTTTCGGTTATTAATTGACTGTTATTTACCAATCATTGTTATAGCCAAATAATATCGTTACCATTGCTATTGAAAATTTATACATATCATGTCAAAATCAAGACGCCAATTTTTATCAGATACCTCTAAAATTATTGCTGCAACAGGTATTTCAGGTTTTGTTCCTGCTACTAGTTCTTTTGCATCCTCTAAAAATTCCCCTGCAGATAAAATTGAATTAGGGCTTATTGGGGCACGTGGCCAAGGAATGGCCGATCTGCGGCAAGCTTTAAAACAGCCGGGTGTAGAGTGCATAGCAATTTGTGATATTGATGATACTGTTCTTTCAGAAAGAAGTGCGGAAATTGAAAAGATTCAGGGTAAACAACCGAAGCAATACAAAGATTTCAGAAAATTATTAGAGAACAAAGACATAGCTGCAGTTATGATCGGTACCCCGGATCACTGGCATGCATACATGCTGATTGCTGCCTGCCAGGCAGGCAAAGATGTGTATGTGGAAAAGCCACTGGCAAATAGTATTGGAGAATGTGAGTTAATGGTGAAGGCCGTTAGAAAATACAATAAAGTTGTGCAGGTGGGGCAGCAACAACGCAGTGGTGATCATTGGCACGCTGCGATGGATTACATAAAATCAGGTAAACTGGGGCAGCTACGCAAAACGAATGTATGGGCAAATTTCAATTACGGTATCGGGCAGCCGAAAGTTCCCGACGAAGCCGTACCTGCTGGCGTAGATTTCGACATGTGGCTTGGCCCTGCACCCGGGCGCAGTTTTAATAAGGCAAGGTTTCATGGGTCATGGCGAATGTTTTGGGATTATGGTGGCGGACTCCTTACAGATTGGGGGGTACATTTAATGGATATGGCACTTTGGGCAAAGGATACTTCTGTTGGCCCAATATCAGTAACATCTACAGGTGGAAATTTTGCATATCCTGATCATGCTCATGAAACATTTGATACCATGAGTGTTACCTGGCAAATGCCTGATCACACAATTTCATGGGAGCATACAGCGGGTACTGAAACAGGACCATGGGGCCGTAATTATGGCCTAGCTTTTATTGGCAATGATGCCACAATTGTTATTGACAGGTCATCATGTGATTTTTTCCCCGAAATGCAAAACGGGTTATACAAAGTTGCTGCAATGCCCAGGCAAACTGGCCATGATTCTCATGAGGCGCATGTGAAGAATTGGATCGATTGTTTGAGAACACGCAAAGACCCTGTTTGTCCAATTGAAACAGGAAGATTAGCAGCTTTGTATACCCATATGGGTAATATAGCCCTTCGTACTAACTCAAAACTCACGTGGAATGATTCAGGTAAAAACTTTGGAAACAATGCGGCGGCAAATGAATTTTTGATGCCGGATTATCGTAATCCATGGAAGCTTTCGGATTTGTAAATGCCTTCATTCCTTTACCTGCTGAATAATGTTTATAATATGCGATTGCAAATAATAAGATTCTTTTTATTCATTTCACTTATTCTTACAAGTGCTTTGTTGGTTGCGCAAAACGACTTACAACCTTCTTCCCTTCTATGCGAGTACATAAATAATCCTCTAGGTATTGATACAAAACAACCTCGTTTTACATGGAATTTTATTGCCAGCCAACGTAATAAAATGCAATCAGCATATGAATTAATTGTTAGCGATAATGAAGAAGGCATAAAAAAAAATAATGGAAATATGTGGTCAGCCGAAAAAATAATTTCTAATGATAATGTAAATATAGAATATGGAGGAAAGGCACTGCAACCTTTCACACGTTACTATTGGAGAGTAAAAGTGTACGATGAAAATAAAATTGCTTCCGGTTGGAGCAACCCCGCATGGTTTGAAACTGGGGTGCTGAATACAAATGACTGGAATGCAAAATGGATTAATGACGGTAGCAAAAATGCGGAAAAAGATGAAGATTATTATAAACCCGATAGGATGCCTTTATTGAGAAAAGAATTTTCTGTAAAGAAAAGTATTGCCAAAGCAAGATTATATATAAGCGGGGTAGGATATTATGAAGCGTATGTGGATGGAAAAAAGATCGGGGATCATGTACTCGATCCGGGCTTTACAACTTACAAAAAGGAGGTTTTATATTCCGTGTATGACCTAACAGGAATGCATACTGGTAAAAATGTAATTGGTGTTATGCTGGGAAGTGGCTGGTGGAATCCGTTACCATTTAAATTTTTTGGCCGTTGGAATTTACGCGATTACCAGCAAACGGGGAGGCCATGCCTGATTGCTGAAATACACATAGAATATAAGGACGGCTCAACAGAAAAAATAGTTAC
>JBBQEA010000374.1:0-3226 GCA_038320245.1 Chitinophagales bacterium
GTAATTATACCGATTGGTATGAAAGACAAGTGGAATTCCAGTGGCGCATCGAACGATCTTGATTATGCGGGTTACTTTAAAAATCCTGAGCTGGCATTGTATATGGATGACAGCAAGTTTGGCGGAGCTGTTCCGGGCCTGGCCGATCTAAGGATACAGACCAACTCACTGGGTAGTTTTGACTTTAGAAATGGCAAGCCGGGATTGTTTCCTGTAAAAGGCACTCCTGCTGCAGAAGGTACAGCCTTTGGAAGTACCTCGCCTTACAGAGATATTTTATTGCCAGATAATGTAAGTCCCCGTTCGGTGGATCTACTGCCTATTTTTTATACAGGTGTTCCTAACCTGCCGCCCTATCAATTGGCTTCAGCAAAAAGCGCAAATAGCCCTTTATCAGTGGGTAAGCCTTTTATCAACAACTTTTTGCCAACCCTTACTGACATGCTACGTTTGAACATGGCTGTACCTGCTACCAAACGTGACGATCCTAATTTTAGTTCGCTAGGTTTGCTTAAGGCAGTTGTACTTGGTTTTACGGATCCACAGTACGATAACAAGACTTTACAGAAAATTCCAAATATGGATGGTTTTCCTAATGGAAGAAGACTGGAAGATGATGTAACTACTATTGAGTTACAGGCTGTAGGTGGAGTTGTATTGGCTGCCATAGGATTGTATTATGATGACTATACTGGTAGTGGTAATCCTGTTACTGCAAAGTTTCTCCAAACGGTTTCTTTTAACGCCGGTGTTACAAAAAATGATACCACTTTAAAAGCATGTTTCCCCTTTGTGCAGGGACCGTGGAGAGGTTTTGTGGGTGCTAGCTATGTTGGACCGAAGAGTAATGATCCGTTACCGGTTAAGTTGTTAGGTTTTACTGCTGAAAAAACTGGCGAAAGAGTAGTGCTTCGCTGGCAGGTTACCAACGAGGAGAACAACGATCGTTATGAAGTGGAATACAGTCTTGATGGAAGCAGGTTTACTAAGATCGGCACCGTTAAATCAGCAAGTGGTTTGTCAAATAACTACCAACTGCAACACAACAGCCCCGATATTTCAAGAGCCAATTACTACCGCCTGAAGCAAATAGATGCTGATGGTAAGTTTAGTTACTCACCGGTACGCATGGTTAAGTTTGGTAAAAACCTGTTGACCATCACACCAAACCCAGCAATCAACTTTATAAAGATCTACTCTTCGCAAAGCCCTGTAAACATCAATATTTTTGACCAGGGTGGAAGAAAAGTTGCTTCACAGGTATTGACCAATGGCATGCTGCAAATAGATATCAGCAGGTTTGCCAAAGGTGCTTATACTGTTGTTGCAGAAGATAAAGGTGAAAGAATAGAGACTAAGAGAATAGTGAAACAATAATATATATTCTATCGTTTAAAAACTATTACCCGGTTACTTGTAACCGGGTAATTTTATGCCAATGATTACCATGTTTTTAAAAAGTAACAGGTACTATATGCTATCTTAAATTTATAGTTTCTCATTATTAAAATTCGTTTACTTTGACCGCTATTAAAACCAGTGTCTTCACTTATATTAGTTATAATTGTTGTAATCCCACAAACTTAAATAACTAAAACACCCATAATAAATGAAAAAAAATCAACTCTACATATTGCTCGTTTTAGTGAGTGTTGTGGCTGTTTCAGCAATATTGTATGCATACAATAGAAAGGCAAGCGAAAAAGAAAATACAGTATATACCATACAGGCAAGAAAAGGAATTGCGCAGGGAAATAAGGAATGGGAAGCTGTAAGAAAACAAAGCAATGTATTGCTGGATGCATTAAAGCAGGAGCCGACCAATGTAAAAGCTAACTTGTCGTTGGCAGCCCTGTTTATACAAGAGGCCCGGGCAAGCGGCAATCATATGTATTACGATGCTGCTGCTTTAAAACATATCAATCGTGTACTGTCAACTGACAGTGCAAATTTTAATGCGCTTGTTTTTAAATCATTGATTTATCTATCGCAACACCACTTTGCTGATGGTTTGCAAACTGCACACAAGGCGCAAAAAATCAACCCTTATAATGCTTATGTGTATGGCTTAATGGTGGATGCAAATGTTGAAATGGGTAATTACGATTCAGCAATTGCCAATGCCGATAAAATGGTTTCTGTTCGTCCCGATCTGACATCTTATTCCCGTATATCTTATGTAAGAGAAATTTTAGGTGATTATCCGGGTGCAATAGAGGCCATGCGTATGGCAGTAACTGCAGGTGGACCGGGAGATGAAAATACTGAATGGACGAGGGTACAGTTAGCCCAATTGTACGAGAAAACAAACGATTTTGGCAAGGCTGATACTTTGTACCAAAGCTCGTTAAACTTACGTCCTAATTACCCGTTTGCTATTGCAGGTTTGGGCAGGGTAGCCCTTGCTGCTAAAGATTATAACAAAGCCATTGCTTATTTTGAAAGAGCCGATTCATTTATAGTAGATAATTCGATAAAGGAAGAATTAGTGGATGCATACCGCCTTGCAGGCCAACCTGAAAAAGCTGATAAAGTAGCAGAGGATTTAATTGAATCATTAGCTAAAGATGCAAATGCCGGTAATAAGGATGAAAGTATAGGGCACTATGGCGACAGGGAATTGGCTTATGCATATTTAAAAGTTGGTAAAACAGATAAGGCAGTTGAACATGCCTTGCTTGAGTACAATCGACGGCCCGACAATATTGATGTAAATGAAACCGTAGCCTGGGCATTGTATAAAAAGGGCGATTATGCAAAAGCAATTCCTTACATAAAAGCAGCACTCAAAACCAAGTCGAAAAACCCGGTATTATTATCCCGTGCAGCACTTATTTATAACAAAGCTGGGGATGAGGCCCAGGCAAATGCATTACTTCAAAATATAAATGTTTCAAATCCTTACGTTGGCGCAGATCTTCAAAACGAATTGAAAGCATTACATGCCGGTAAATTGATGTAACCAAACCTTATTGAACGTATGCCGGTCAAATATTGGAAATACGGGTTGTGTGTAATATTGATACTGTTTCTAAGTTATGTTGCCAAGGCGCATACCATAAACTATGTATTGGAAAAAGCTCCTACGCACGATGTTATTTGGTTTTACCTGAAACTTGGCTTTACCCACATTATACCTGAAGGGTTCGATCATATTTTATTTGTAATCGGCCTTTGTTTATTGAGCAACAAAATAAAAGTAATTTTTTGGCAGGCTACTGCTTTT
>JBBQEA010000375.1:0-3204 GCA_038320245.1 Chitinophagales bacterium
CTCTTAATGCTCTTAATTGTTCGCCTATTGTTGAGATGCTCCTTTTAGCTGTCGGCATTTTAGGACGTATTTTGTCCAAATTTAGTAAAAACAAATTTCATGGACGTATTTTGTCCACAAAAAGTTATTAACAGATTGTGAGTTGTTGATGAATGTTATTGGCTGATGTTAAAAGAGTCAAGCTGATAAGTATTCCGTCCGCTGGGGTGGGTGGGCTGTGTGTTGGCATTTTTAGCTCTTTGCAAGGTTGGCTTTGTGTCTGGGTTTTGTGTGCCTTGCAATGTGCTAAAAATAGCGTGGGGTAGTGTCGGCAAAGTTTAGGGTGTGTCAACTATTACGATGTGTCCAAATAGGGTGACGTACAACGTTGAGTATTTGCGATGGGCTGGCAATAGCGGCACGTCAGCCGGAACAAATACTGAACGATGATTGAATGATGAAGATAACAAAGTGTCGCTTAATTTATAACGTCAAGCCAGGACAAATGACAAATAGTACCACTACTGCTGATTGGTAAACTTCCTGCCAGCCTATTGCAAATACTTTTGTTGTAAGTAGCCTTTCTACGACGTGTCACACAAAGAAATTATGAAAAAAGTAAACGAAATTAAATCAGTTATCATTTACGTTTTGTCGCAAGAGTGTCCAAAGGAAACGAAGTCCCTTGTTTACTCAATCGTTCTTTCAACGTTTGTATCTCTTGTTGCATTACTTGTATCTCTTTTGGTTTATTTATCGGGTTGAAGTATGCCCAAATTGAAAATCCTAAGGCAGCTATTGAAACCCCATACGGGACGAGTTTTGTTTTATAAATCCATTGCTTAATTTTTAAATCTATTTTTTCGGTTGTGTCCTTACGTTCTTGTCGTTCGTGTTCAGCTTTTTCCTTTTCAGCAAGTTTGGCAAGATATGCGAAGTGCCCACCTTGAGACTTTACATACCTACCGTGCTTTGTCAATGAAATAGGATACTGTGTCGGGGTTGGTCGAGAAGCATAATCGTAAGTGACGGTCAATAATCTGTCTATGTCCGTGCCAAGGCTTCTAATAACATCAGCTTTTTTATAGTCAGGTTGTATGACTTTGATTAAATCATAAACTTGAAACTCACTTTCAGGTGGAGCGGCAAGTAGTATTTTGTCCATTAATTCTAAGGCAAGTTCATTCTTGTCTCGTCTGCCGTAGTCGGGTGACTTAATTGGAATTAGACTGCTTGCCATAAAGGTTACTTACAACGATAGGGCTTTGCGATGTTGGGGGATTTGAAAATCGTCCGCCCGGAACCGCTGCCGATTGAAAAACAAATGTACAAGATAACAACCAAAAGCTAAACCGTTGTTTGTCCTGCCCGAACAACTGCTGCCATGTTGCTAATGATGAAGATTACAATTTCCTGCCCCAATATTGCAAAACCCCATGTTAGCGGTTCGGGCTTTTTTGCCAATGCTTATTTTGCATGAAACATATGAGTTGAAACTGCTATTCTATTCCAAGTATTTATTAGTCCGATTAACATAATCATTTGTGCGATTTCATTTTCAGAAAAGTGATTTCTTGCAGCTTCAAACGTTCCATCTGTTACTCCTCGTTTTGAAATATGTGTAATTTCATCAGTCATGGCAAAAGCTGATTTCTCTTTTTCAGAAAATAAAGGCGATTCCCACCATGCACTTGTTGCAAAAACCTTGTTTTGCGGTTCGCCATGCTTTAATGCACCCTCGGAATGCATTTCAATACAGTATGCACAACCATTAATTTGAGATGCTCTAAGTCTTATAAGCTCAGTCAAACCTATTTCCAAAGTCGATTTTGCTATATACGTTTCCATAGCCATCATAGCTTCATAAGCTTTTGGCTCTAATTGTCCAATTACAAGTCTATTTTTCATTTTTTAAGATTTGAATATTTTTTGTCTGTTAGTTTCCGTTATGTGGTCATCGCCTGACCGCTAACGTTGAGTATTTGTGCAGGGCAGAAGGATTTGCACTTCTGCCCACTGACTTGGTAATGCTTGGCTCTGCTAAATGTTCATTGTTTATTCGTCAGCCTGGCTTGCACAAATACTTTTGTTAGTAGCCGTTTCTTCAGCACGATGTTGAACATAAAATACAAAAATGTGGATAACTTTCTGTAGTAAATACAAAATAAGCAACGTATATTTGTATAACAAAAGCAAACAACATGAAAGCAATTCACACACCTACTGGAAGAACATTAGAACTTACAGGCACTATTCTTAAAAATGATAAGACCCTAATAGCATTTAAAGGTGCTCCAAAAAATACATTTGTAAATTTTGAAAGTGTAACAACATTAGACGGAAGCCCTATTGTTCCTGCAATGTTTGCAGCTCAACCATCAGCTACCGATAGTGAAATCCAATCTGCTAAAAATATTTTATTGTCAGTTAATGACAGGTGGAATAGAAACAGCACTTACAAATTAGCATGTGATATTTTTGGTAAAATGAACACCAATGGGAACACGTTTATTGACAGCCTGTTAAATTCTTTTTTCGCTGATAATAAATTGACCGAAAAACAAGCATTTTATATTGCAAAATTTGCTGTAGAAACAAAACAATTTTAAAATATAAAAAACAACAAGATGGCAACTAAAAAAAATTACACAGTAACAATCCACACTTCAACAAGAATTGTTGAAGTTGGCAAATCGGGTTATTCTTCTTATGAAGAAGCTTTAGAAGATGCAGAATATGCTTCAGTTCACGGTACAAACACTTTTGATGAAAAATTTATGAGAGATGAAAAAGAAATTGGGAATGTTGTAACTACAATATCTGAGAGTAATGGAGATGTAGTTTGGTCAAAAAACTTTGAAGATTAATTATGAGTAAATCAATCCGTTCGTCCACAGTTATCAGCCTTCGATGGAAGGCTGATAACTCCATTGAAGTTTTTGTCAACCTGGGGAAGCTGTTTAAAAAATATGATGCTGAAAAGTTAGGTATCAGTCGGTTTACGCTTGACCGGAGAAATCTGTTTGATGGCTATGAAAACGATGTCATTGCTTTACGAAAATTAGAGATTACCTAATGGCTACTAACGTTGAGTATTGCCGATGGTGGGGAAATAGCATTCCTTCCGCCGGGTAACCGCTGCCGGGTTTTAATTTAAAGATGAAAGTTAAAAACAAAAAGCCAAATTACTAACCTCCAGCCCGAACAAAAGCCAAAGAGCGAACT
>JBBQEA010000376.1:0-3181 GCA_038320245.1 Chitinophagales bacterium
AAGACTTACGCAGGGCAATACCCGTTTTCCTGATACACGTATGGGGGTGGAACAGGTATTGACTGATGCTTTTCAAAGAGCTACAGATTACCAAAAAACAGTGAACGCCGCTGAAGAAAACAATAAAAAGAAAGGAGCAAAGCCAACCGTTGTAAGAAGAGACCTTGAATTGGATGCATTGGTGGAAATTATGAATAAAAAAAGATTTATCACTTGCCACTCTTATGTACAAAGCGAAATAAACGCAACCATGAAAGTGGCTGAAAAATTTGGGTTTCCGGTAAATACTTTCACCCATATTTTAGAAGGCTATAAAGTGGCAGATAAAATGAAAGTCCATGGCGCCAATGCCTCTACCTTTAGCGATTGGTGGAACTACAAAATGGAAGTGCTGGATGCTATTCCTTTTAACGCCTACATTATGCAGCAGGTTGGTTTAAACGTAGCCATTAATAGTGATGATGCAGAAATGGCCCGCCGGCTTAACCAGGAAGCTGCCAAGAGTATTAAATATGGTGGCATGAGCGAAGAGGATGCATTGAAAATGGTAACCATTAACCCGGCAAAAATGCTGCACATTGATGGGCAGACCGGTAGTATAAAAGTGGGTAAAGATGCTGATGTTGTTTTATGGAGCGATAACCCGTTGAGTATTTATGCAAAGGCAGAAACAACCATTGTTGATGGTATCATATATTTTGACAGAGAAAAAGATGCGGCGCTGCTTGAACGCAACCAGGCAGAAAAATCAAGACTGATTCAGAAATTAGCCAGTGCCAAAAAAGCGTCCGGCGCAGCAGGAGATAAACCAGGGAAATTTCAAAAGCCAACACCAAGATATGAGATTATGCATACCTGCATGGATCATTATCACAGTCATGGTTTGTTAACAATTGATAGTGAGGAAGTGGAAGGCAATAATTAATCTTTTAAAAACTAAGTAATGAAAAAACTATTTATATATACATTTTGCATGGGTTGTTTAACCAACCTTTCTGCACAAGAAACCATTTATCCTGCACCGGCGCAAAAAGAAACCATCGTGTTAACCAATGCCACTATTCATGTAGGTAACGGCCAAATAATTAACAACGGAAACGTAGTATTTACCAATGGAAAAATTACCGAAGTAGGCACTGCCACTGCAGTTGGTAAAATCATTGACTGTAAAGGCAAACACATTTATCCCGGCCTCATATTAACTTCAACGCAACTTGGTTTGGTAGAAGTACCATCCGTAAGAGCCACTGATGATGGTACCGAAATTGGCGAAATGAACCCCAGCATCAGATCTATTGTTGCTTACAATACCGATAGTAAAGTGATCAATACCTTGCGCCCCAATGGCATTTTACTAGCCAGTATTACTCCCGATGGGGGATTGATTTCCGGCTCTTCTTCGGTAGTGCAATTAGATGCCTGGAACTGGGAAGATGCAGCTTATAAAACAGATGCAGCTATTCATTTCAACATGCCCTCTTTACTGCCTCGTCCCCCACGTACAAGAGGAGGTGGCCCAACTCAACAACCAGCTGTTGATCCAATAAAAAAAGCATTGGAACAAATTGAAAATGTAAAAATATTTTTCAGAGAAGCAAAGGCATACCAGGCAGAATCTGTGCATGAAAATACCAATTTAAAAATGGAAGCTGTTCGTGGTTTGTTTAGCAAAAAACAAAAGCTTTTTATCCATTGCAATATTGTAAAAGAAATGTTACTGGCAATTGATTTTGTAAAGGAATTTGGTTTTGATGTGGTGTTGGTAGGTGCTGTTGATAGCTGGCAGATTGCGGCTCTTTTAAAAGAAAATAATATTGCTGTTGTGTTGAACCAGATGCACAGTCTGCCTACCATGGTAGATGATGATGTAGACCAGCCTTACAAAACCCCTGCCCAGTTGCAAAAAGCCGGCGTATTGTTCAGCATCAATGACGAGGACGGACAAACAAGGCATCGTAACCTGCCCTTCAATGCAGGTACTGCCTGTGCTTATGGATTAAGTAAGGAAGAGGCACTAAGCGCCATTACTTTAAATGCTGCTAAAATACTGGGCATTGATGCCATTACCGGTTCAGTAGAAGTAGGTAAAGATGCCAACATAGTTGTAAGCGATGGAGATATTCTCGACATGAAAAGTAATGCCATTTCCTATGGTTTCATCCAGGGCCGACAGGTAAGTTTAGACAACAAACAACAGCAGTTATTTGAAAAGTATAAATATAAGTATGGGATAAAATAGAGTTAAAATATTTCCTCAAAGAAAGTCATTTCCTGGAGTTTATTGCTGAACTGATGGAGATGACTTTTTTATTTTATTTCCTGTTTCATAAGCAATTCAAACAAACTATCACTTCCTTAAATTCAGGCTAATATTTTGAGGTACTACAATAGGTAGGTTTGTTCTGTAGGAACAATTGGTGGGTAGAAAATAGTAACACTTCTTTTCAGCGTTCCGTAGGAACGCATGGTGCTATTCCGGTTTCTTGAATAGGTAATCGTGTAATAGCCACTACCATTAATTGTGTGTAAGTGATTGCCTGTGTTTTGCTGCAAACACAAACTGATTATGTTGCTGGATAAATTACTTGCCATATCATAACAATCGGCTCATCAATGCAAGCTTAAAGCACCAATCGTTCCTATGGAACGAAAACATTTATTTATATTTTCTCCTACCAACCAACTGTTCCTAGGGAACAATTAAAAGTTGAAGTATAATTTTATAATAATATCGTAACACTTCAAAATATTAATTAGCCTTATATTCATCAGGGAAAAATAAAATCCTTAAATTACTTTTTACTTATACTCCTCTTGATATTTTTATTTATAAAACAACAACATGAAAAAATTCTTTACAATTCTCTTTTTATCATTTGCAATTACAAATCTTATTGCTCAAAAAAACAAACCCTCTTTACAGGCTGATATAACTGCATTTGACAACTACGTGCAAAAAACAATGCAGGACTGGCAAATTCCGGGCATGGCTGTTGCCATTGTAAAAAACAATGAAATAATATTCTCCAAAGGTTATGGCGTAAGAGAAATTGGCACCAACAAAAAGGTTGATTCCAAAACCATTTTTGTATGTGCTTCCACTACCAAGGCCATGACGGCGGCCTGCATGGGCATTTTAGTAGATGCTGGCAAAATTAGCTGGAGCGACCCGGTAATAAAA
>JBBQEA010000377.1:0-3160 GCA_038320245.1 Chitinophagales bacterium
GGCAGTAGAAAATTATAGAATAGTATGATAAAATCCAACATCAATTTTCCCTTTTTAAAAAATAATACATCTCATTTTATTAAAACTATTACGGCTTTTTTTATGATTAATAAAATCGAAATATGTTGAAGGAGTGATTGAAGGAAATATTTTGCGAAAGTATCAGAGCCGTCTTTTCAAGAGTTTTATCCAACGATTATTATTGGCCAATGTAGCATCTGGCAAGCATTTTAAACAGAAATTAAAATATGCAGAACTTGAATTAAATAACGCTTTCTCAGGTGAAAATTTACATACATCAAACATTAAAACATTTTATATTTAATTGATTTTATCAAAATCACAGGCTTTGAACTCTTTTATTTAACTTGTGTTTATATTTATAACCAAAACTACATACATGAAAAAAAGCCTCACTTTCCATTTTCTATGCCTATTAATGTTGTTGAGTTCAACCATTACAGCGCAAAAAATTGCAGGTATTGTTACCAGTGCTGGTACGCCCGTTGCTGGTATCAGCGTATCAGCCAAGCCATCTAACAAAGGCGCCGCAACTGGTCCTGATGGCCGTTACAGCCTTGTATTTGAGCCGGGAACTTATAAAATTACCTTTTCTGCTACCGGATATAAAAGTGTTGTTGAAACGGTTACACTTGTATTAGGTGATGAAAAAAAACTGGATGCCAACATGGTTGTAACTGATGAAACATTGCAAGACATTGTTTTAGTAGGTACCCGTTCATTGCCACGTTCGTCAACTACATCAGCATTGCCTGTTGATAATTTCGACAATAAAACACTAAAATCTACCGGACAGATTTCATTTGACAAAGCCCTGCAATATAGGGTGCCATCATTTAATACCATTAATACCCCGGTAAATGATGCAACCACTTTATTAGATCCATATGAAATACGAAACCTCGGTCCAAGCCGTACGTTAATTTTAATTAATGGAAAAAGAAAAAATTTAAGTTCACTATTGTATGTACAATTTGCCCCCGGTAGGGGCGAAACCGGTGCAGATTTATCAGCCATACCAACTGATGCAATAAAAAGAGTGGAGATACTCCGTGATGGTGCATCTGCCCAATATGGTTCCGATGCCATTGCAGGTGTAATGAATGTTATTTTAAAAGATAAATTTGAATACAGCTCATTAACCATTAATTCTGGTGTTACCAGCAAAGGAGATGGGGCTAATTATGGATTGGCGTATAACAGTGGTGCCAACTTTGCCGGAAAAGGGTTTATTAATTATACCGTCGATTTCAGCCAACAGAATAATGCAGTTCGCTCTGGTATTATTGACATCCCTACAGAAATTGCAACCTTTGGTGGTAATCCCACAGACGATGCTTCCATCAGATCTTATTTAGCAAAATTTCCTACCGGTAATAACAAGAATGGTACTGGCGAAATTACTGCTGCTAAATTTAATTATAACCTTGGTATTCCGCTTGGCGAAAAAGGAATGTTTTACAGTAATGCAGCATTGGTTGCAAAAAAAGCCATTAGTAATGCTAATTTTCGCACGCCTTATTGGAGGGGAGATCCATTTAATTTATTACATGCGGCGGGATCAACTTATGATGGCTACGGACCCACTTTTGAAGGTGATTTGATTGATTACAATGCCACAATTGGTTTTAAAAATGAAAGTAACGGATGGAAACAAGATGTAAGCTTTACAATGGGTGGAAACCAGCAATTGTATACCGTTTCAAATACGTTGAATCGTGGGTTAGGAGCCAATAGTCCCATATCTTTTAAACCAGGAGGTTACAAGTTTACCAATCTTATTGGAAACTATGATGTTTCTAAATCTGTTACTGATAATTTCAGCATTGGTTTTGGTACAGAAATCAGGCAGGAAACATTTAAAATTATTGCTGGTGATACAGCATCTTATGTTGCAGAGGGCGCCAATTCATTCCCGGGTATTCGTCAGGAAAATGCCACTACCAACAGCCGCTTTAACTTTGGTGGTTATTTTGATGCAAGTCTGGATGTAACCAAAGACTTTTTGCTTAATGGTACCATCAGGGCAGAAAAATATAGTGATTTTGGATCTGCAACAGTGTGGAAAGCATCCTCACGCTACAAAGTTTTAGGAGATAAATTAGTATTAAGAGGGTCAGTTTCTACTGGTTTCAGGGCTCCTACATTGCACCAGATATATGTACAATCAACCCAGGCTTCTTTTGCCGGTGGAAATATTGTTCTTTCCGGTTTGTTCAATAACAGAAGTAAGCAGGCGCTGGCTTTGGGGATTCCATTGTTGAAGCCAGAAAAATCTGACAACTCTACAATTGGGTTTGGATTTAATCCTACTAAAGATTTCAGCTTTACGGTAGATTATTACAGTATTACAATTAAAGACAGGATTGTTTACAGCTCATCAATTTCCACAGATGATCGTTTACTTGCCACTCCAACAACAGAATTGGGAAGAATACTTAAAGGGAATAGTGTAGGGGAAGATAATGCGGATTTGCAAAGTGTTCAGTTTTTTATTAATGGAATAAAAACCAGAACACGAGGGCTTGATGTGGTTGCCAATTACAAAAACATCAATTTAGGCGAAGGTAAACTGGGGATTAACCTGGCGGCTAATTTCACACTGAAAAACGAAATAGTTGGTCTTCCCAACGATCCAAAAGCAATCAGGGATGGCGGTTCAACCATTCTAAGTACGCAAATCAAATCTTTGTTAACTGAAGGTCGTCCATTATATAAGGTAGTTTTTGGTATGGATTATCATGTAAAAAAGTTTAGTGTTAATTTGAATAATACGCTGTTTGGTTCAACTAAGTTTCAGGATCTTGATAATGGAGGCGCTATTATGGAAAACATCAAACAGGTATTTTCGCCTGCTGTTGTTACAGATTTAAATGTTGGATATGATTTTACCAATAAAATAAATTTTTCCGTTACAGTAAATAACCTGTTAAATATATTGCCAAAATGGAAGTTGGAATTAACAGGCAACAGTACCGATCCTAATTATACAAGTGCAAAAGCTACACTTGCAAATGCTGCAGATAAAAGTTTACTTGAAGGGTTTTTATCTTTCAGCGGCAGGTATAGAATTTTGGGTTACAATGGTTCTCAGTTTAGTCAATTGGGTACCGTATTTCAGGCTTCTTTAAACTTTAAA
>JBBQEA010000378.1:0-3136 GCA_038320245.1 Chitinophagales bacterium
CGTCCACCAAACCAAATATTACCTGCTTTATCTTCTAAAATAAGTTCCACGTTATTGTTACTGCTCATAATGCCACCTGCGGCCTCATTAATTATAAACGGAGTAAAGGATTTGCCATCGTAGATATAAACACCATCTATTGTTGCAAACCATAGTTTTCCGCTTTTTGCTTGTATGATATTGAATACCATATGCGAGTTGCGATAGTATTCATTCTTATTGGGAGGCAGTTTTTTTGGTAAAGGAATCTGGATTTTGGCAAATTTTTTACCATCGTAAAGACAAAGTCCCGCTTCAGTACCTATCCAAATTTTACCCTCTTTATCTTCCAAAATGGAGGTAATATTATTACTGTTTAGCCCATCGGCCACTAAAAACCGGCTAAACGATTTACCGTCATATTGATAAAGACCATTTTCTGTGGTGCCGAACCAAAGGTTACCGGCTTTGTCCTGCAGGCTACATTGAACATTGCCATATCGGGGGTCACCTATGGTTTTTATAAGTTTTGGATGTTCCCTTTCTTTTGGCAAATCTTTTTTAACTGGTCCGTTGCAGGCAGTACCAAAAAGTAATATTGTCAGGAAAGTAAAAACTTGCGTTTGTAAAAAAAATTTTTCATTATTCAAATTGTCTTTGATTTTTTTTATCGATTTGTCGGTTTGGGTGTCGCTCTGCAATGACCGCTAACGGACACGGCTTGGCGATGTGGTGGAATTTGAAAATCGTCAGCCCGTAACCGCAGCTAAATTTATTAATAAAAGTTAATTGTTTATTCTAATAATCGGCGTTGTTCGTCGGCTGGAACTGAAGCCGATTAGCGAAAATAAAGCTGAGAATATATTCGTCGCTCCGCCATATTGCCAAGCAACTATGTAAAAGCGGTAATTTGAGATTACATAAAACTTGAAAAATTATGCGCACTCAAACTACCGCCACGCCTAAAATATACATTGGCTTGGATATACACAAAAAAAGTTGGTCAGTTCATTTTCGAACTGATATTTTTGATCACCGGGGATTTACGATGCCACCCCAGCCCGAAAAATTAGCTGACTATGTTTTGCAACATTTTTATGGATATCAGGTTTATATAACTTACGAATCTGGCTGTTGCGGCTTTTCTGCAGCACGCTACTTTATTCATCTGGGCTGGGAGGTAGTTGTTGTCAATGCCGCGGACATTCCTCGCATTCAAAAACAACAATTTCAAAAAACTGATCGTATTGATTGCCGCATTCTTTGTAAAACCCTTCAACAACAACAACTCAAAGCCATACACGTCCCTACCGAAGAACAAGACCAACTTCGAAGCCTGGTACGGCATCGGAATTCAGTTGTAAAACAGGTAAGACAGGTTAAACTTCACATTAAAAGTATGCTGCTCTACCAAGGCATTAGTATTCCGGAAGAATTTGACAATGCTAACTGGAGCAAAGCATTTCTGCAATGGCTAAACGAAATTCCCTGGCAGCATTACCCTGCCACGTATAGCATGCGCAGCAAGCTTCGCATTTTATCTGCCTTACACACTGAGTATCTCAATTGTGCTAATGAACTTCGCAGCTATTGCAGAAAACATCATCAAAAGGATTATTACCTGCTCAAGAGCATTCCTGGGATTGGCGGGTATCTGGCCTCTGCGCTACTCGGTGAATTGGGTAACATGCGACGCTTCAATAATGAAGACCAGTTCAGCGCATACATTGGGATCATACCTGCCATGCGCAATAGCGGCGGCACAGAAAGCACCCTGGGCATTACCCCGCGCAGCAAGTCATTAATACGCAGCTATCTTATAGAAGCATCATGGGTAGCTATACGGCGGGATCCTGAAATGCAGGCCTATTACCGCAAACATTTTGGGAAAAACATAAAAAATGTAATTGTAAAAGTGGCACACAAACTGGTTAAAAGAATTTTATCAGTAATCAAAAATGAAAGGCCTTACAAGATCAGACATCAACGACTTTCAACTTTAAAACTCAATTAAATTTTCTCATGAGCAGACTGCAAAACATTGGTAGTGATCCGGCAGTAATGCCGGAGTCACATCGCCAAGCAGGCAGCTGCTCATTATTTTCTTTACAAGCAAACAGTTGCCGGCAGCGTATAAAAAAAGCGACTGCAAATAGGAGCCTGAGTTTAAAGAATTGAAGAACTTTCTAAACTAAAAACATTAAATGGTTTTTAGTTTTTTAGGGAAACGGATTAAATAAATTATTATGTAGTAAATTTATTTCTATATCAAACTCTTAAAGAACCGCTTTACATAGGAACCCCATGTTGGCAGCAGGTTTCGAATCGTCAGTATTTTAGTTATTTAGTCTTTGGAGGTGTTACTGTAAAACCCCATGCTTCCAGATAGCTTAATTGGTCAAAATACGCTTCTTCCTGAGTAACCTTACCTTCATCATTAAAGGTTAAAATTGTAAAGCCATTTGTTTCACTTGATTTTCCAGTTGGTGGATTTTTACCAAACATGCCTGTATTAGTACCTTTTACTATCCATTTTGTATAGGATTTATTGTCATTGATAATTATATCGCCTGTGGTTAAAGTAAAATCAGGAATGGCAGTTTTAAAATAATTCATAGTCGCTGCTAATCCTGCTTGATCACTGGATGCTAATTTTCCATTTGCATATCGGGTAATCTTTTCAATTGTCACAGTCTTCATTAAATTAGTATCTATTTTGTTCCATGCTTCGTAGTGTGTTTTTGTATTTTCTAGAATTTTCTGCTCTCTACTTGTCTTGGTAGAATCGCCTTCAGGTTTTGATTCTTGTTTTTGGTTATTGCATGAAATTAAAACTAGAAGAAATAATACCGAATAGCTTGTAATTTTTTTCATAATAATTGTTTTTATTTTTTTAAATCTTAAAGAATAATGTTTTTTTACTTGCTGCCAACGACCGAGTATTGCTGAAGGTTTGGAATTAGTATTCCGTCCGCCCATAACCCCTGCCGATTGCAATTATTTTGTTGAAGTTAAAAACTAAAGTTGAATGTTGCTTGTCCTGCCCGAACTAAAATTGATTAGCGATTTGCTGCTGATTGTTATTCCGTCAAGCCAAACTTTTAGCAATACTTTTGTTATCGGTTCGGGCTTTCCGTTAAGTTTTTTATTTGAGGTT
>JBBQEA010000379.1:0-3133 GCA_038320245.1 Chitinophagales bacterium
GATGAAAAGAATGGCTACAAAAAAACTACCGGAGCTAATTCCCCCTATCATCCTAAAACTGTAGTGGTAAGTGGTATTTTAAAAGAAGAATGTGCTTTGTTGATGAAAGATTTTTTTAAAGCGAAGCGATAAACAAAGAAAGAAATATATTTATAGGATTAGGTGTTGAGTTAGCATACGAAGGCTGTATAAGGCCTCGAAAAAAAGTGCTGAAAAATTTAAAAAGATGTCGACAAACTGTCTCATCCTGGTGTAAACATGGATATTTATTACAGTTGCAGTTCAGAAGTACGCAGAAAATTTTTAAGGCAGTTCGTTTTTTCTACGCAATAATACTTTTAGCAACTACCAGTTCCCAATCCATGCGCATTCTTTACGATCCGTATAAATGCCGAATGTCCTATAGCTGCGCTAATTTAATCAGGGTGCCTTTTTCAACCTTGTCAGATAGTTTCAACCCATTAAGTATGGCAATTTCAGTTTGCCGGCTCTTTGCAACTGCATAGCCATCCAACACCTGCTCCAGGGTGCCTGCTTTCGTGGTCGTTTTTAAACGTATCCGTTCCGGTTTTTTGTTCAGCTTGCTGGCATCCGTAAGTGTTTGAAAACTCTGCATGGAATTGGTAAAAAGATTTTGGAGATTGTCAAAATTATTGGCTGCAGCAACCCCTACCAGATGATAAATTATATTGCCCTGTTGAATAAGATAAGAAAGTGTTCTCACGGCAGGTTGCTGCTGTTGTTGTTGCTGTTGTTGCTGTTGTTGCTCAACTTTTTGATCTGCCAGTATAGCAATTGCATTAAATCCATTTACAGTAAGTCTTCTAGACTCCAGGGCTTGTAGATTGTATCGCTGCAAAATAGCAGTAGCAGACTCCTCCAGGGTTTTTCCTGGTGCCAACGTAAGCATGAACAATGCATCGCCACTTTTTGGAGCCATTTGTACAGCTTGAGGCGAGTTAGCCACCCGCCAACCAGCCGGGACAAGGAATTGAAACTTTAGTTCCGGATGATAAAAAGTATTTGCCTCTACAAAACCTTGCCTGGGATCTTCACCATAAATAATTCCTTCAATACGACGCAAGTACGTATCACGATTTACCTTGGGGTTCGTTAGGTTTAACTTTTGCTGCCATTCTGTTGCCAGCTTGCTAACCGTTGCGTTTCTTTCGCCAGGGTCGGGATGAGTAGAAAGAAAGCCTGGCAGTTCGGCGGCTTCTGCACCCTGTTTTCTTTTTAGCGTGTTGAAGAATTTGGCCATTTGCTGTGCATCGTAACCGATGGTAGAAGAGTATTCAACACCAAGTTTGTCTGATTCCCTTTCGTTATCGCGGCTAAATTTTAGAAATAACAATTGTAAGCCTTGCGACGCCTGTTGGGCGAATTGCCCCAGTTCGGGTTTTATTATGATGCTGGCAAGTACACCGAGTTGGCCCAACAAACCATTGCGCTGCTGTATTACTGAATGCCTGGCGGTAATATGTCCAATTTCGTGGCCCAATACTCCGGCAAAATCAGCCTCACTATTAAAGTACGCTAATATACCACGGGTAAAATAAACAAAGCCGCCTGGTGTAGCAAATGCATTGATTACATCTGAGTCAAGTACCTTAAACTCATAAGCAAGCTTGGGCCGATGCGAAATTTTAGCCATCTCGTTTCCTTTTTCTCTAATAAAACGCTGCAGGCTACTGTCTGGGTACAACCCAAATTGCGCTACTATTTGCGGGTCAGCCTCTTTACCCATGGCAATTTCCTGCTCCTCCGACATCAAAACGACCTGTCTTTTGCCCGTAACCGGGTTTCGGGCACAGCCGTTAAGTAGTGCAGCTATACAGACCAATGAACAAATAATGACAATGTTTCTCATGTGTATAATTATTTAAAGTGCCTGATAAATATATCAGAAACCTATACAATAGCAATGCCAGCTGCTTATCAAGATATGCTGCCTCTTCCTCTGTAACTTAAAAATATACAATCCGCTTAAATATTTTTTTGGTTTATCAGCTACCTTTAATTTTTTGCAATAAACTGTAGCTATTGGAAACGGTGTATTAATAAATTGAAAATCAACCTATGGCAAAGCAGATCATTTATAGGGGCGTAAATCAGCAAATTAAGTATTTAGTGTATTTGCTTCGGACAATAATTTCGAAATGTATTGGTGCCAATTTTATTTAAACTCTTAGAATAAAAAATTGACTAACTACTATTGCGAATGTACCTATTGCTGAGGCTTTTGATTGCCGGGTAGTTATTTCCCCACTTTATGAAATATTCCCAAACTAAGTTCATGAAGCAGCAACATTATAACAACCCCCCATACACGCTAAACAAAAAAAGTTGTTTAGCTGCCAAATGTAAAGTGGCTCATAACTCTACGAATGCAATGGGAATAAAATGGAGAAAGCGATCTAAATAGCTTTATGGGAGTACCTCTGCCTGATGCTTTCTTTCCATTATTTAAACCATTCAGGCACATGAAACAAAAGAGGGTTTGGTAATATGCAATAGAATCACCCCAGTTTTTTATAGCGGCAGATTGCAACAACTGTCTGGCAAAATACTACCTGTTAAAAAGATGATTACCACATTGCAATTATTTAAACAGGGAATAGCAGGCAAAAAATAGTGGTCGGGTAAAATATTTAACCCTTTACTTTTAGCGAATTCATCGATCAAAAATAAAAGGGCTTTATTTATTTAAAATATAATAAAACTACATTCTTATGCCCTAGATTTTTTTAACCATCAGCAAGAAAAATTTAAATTACACATCGCCTTTTTTATTTTGTTTGCCCGGTACAGAAGGAGATTTTATTCTTTGAATTGCAATTACTTTTGCCTAAAATTTAATGATATAATTGTTATGGATGATGGGCAATACATGCGGTTGGCATTGCAACAGGCAAAGCAGGCATTTGAAGAAGATGAAGTGCCGGTGGGTGCCATCATTGTGCTTAACAACAGGATAATAGCCAAAGGCTACAACCAGGTAGAAAAACTAACCGATAGTACTGCACATGCAGAAATAATTGCACTAACTGCTGCCTTCAATTTTTTGGGGAGTAAATATTTACCGGAAGCTACTTTGTATGTTACGCTGGAACCCTGCCTTATGTGTAGCGGT
>JBBQEA010000380.1:0-3113 GCA_038320245.1 Chitinophagales bacterium
TAAAAACATTCAGGATCTTTTTCACATTAAAACCATGGGTTTTCGTGGAGAGGCATTGGCCAGTATTGCAGCTGTTGCACAGGTGGAATTGAAATCTAAAAAAGCCGAAGACAATACAGGAACTTACATAGAAATTGATAATAGTCAGGTAAAAAAGCAGGAACCCGTTGCCTGGCCTACAGGCACCAGTATTGCAATGAAAAACCTGTTTTTCAACGTGCCTGCCCGGAGAAATTTTTTAAAAAGTAATGCAGCCGAACTACGCTACATTGTTGATGAGTTTATAAGAGTCTCTATGGCCTTTCCTGATATTTTCTTTTCACTTACCAGCAATGGTCAGCAGGTGTTTCACCTGGAGAGGGGGTCGCTTAAACAACGTATTGTTCAAATACTGGGCAACAGTTATAATGCTAAATTGGTAAGCATTCAGGAGCAATCGGATTACATGAATATTTATGGCTTTGTAGGTAAGCCGGAAACAGCCAAAAAAACCAGGGGCGACCAGTATTTTTTTGTGAACAACAGATTCATAAAAAGCGGTTACCTGCATCATGCATTGATGAATGCTTTTGATGGGATGATTGCCAGGGACAGCTTCCCCATGTACAGCTTATTTATTGACCTTGATCCAACGCAGGTTGATATCAACGTTCATCCTACCAAACAGGAAATAAAATTTGAGGATGAAAAAATTGTGTACGCCTTTGTACAAAGTGCGGTAAAGCATGCATTGGCTCAATTCAGTATTACACCAACATTGGATTTTGATTTAGATGCTTCTATCCAGCAACTCGATGCGGTGAGTAAACCATTTACAGAAGAGAAAAAATCATCGGCCGCCAGCTCCTCTTTGTACAGCACTTTTACACAAAAAAATCAGGCGCACTTTATTGAAAATAAAAGCGACCTTAAAGAATGGAAAAGTTTTTACGAGCCCGCCCAGAAAAGTGGGAATACTTCTATTGCTGGCAATGAACAGTTTCAAAAAGATGATTTAATAAATCCTAAAGTTGAAACGAGTGGCAGTTCTCCATTCACGCCCCTCCATTCAACATTGACCATCCACCATTCACCATTCACCATTCACCAAATAATTCAACTACACCAAACCTACATAGTTGTGCAAAACCAGGAGGGATACCTGCTGATACACCAGCAAAATGCGCATGAACGGGTATTATACGAACGTTTTATAAAAGCTACCAGCGGCAAGCCTATTTCTATTCAGCAAAGTCTTTTTCCGCTTACAATTGAATTGGCAGCAGCGGATACAGTTTTACTAAATGAATTTCTTCCCGATCTTCATTATCTTGGCTATCACCTGGAACCATTTGGCAACAACACCTTTGTAATACAAGGCACACCTGCCGATGTATTGCAGGGAAATGAAAAAACAGCCATTGAAAAAATGCTGGAACAATACAAAAATTTTAGCAGCGATTTAAAATATAGTAAAAGAGAAAAATTGCTTCGATCGCTGGCCTGGCAGCAATCCATTAAAGCTGGCACTGCACTTTCGCTTAAGGAAATGACGGTGTTGGTAGAAGATTTATTTCAATGTGCGGCACCTAATATTACCAGCAATGGTAAGCCAACGTATACTGAGTATAAGAAAATAGATTTAGATAAAATGTTTGGGAGATAATGGTTTTTTTATGCTCTATGAATTTTAAAAAAGACATTCCTTTTTTTTGCTTTCCCACATGCAGCTTTTAATAATCCTTCCTGATTCCACTAATAAATTTTTCTACAGCCCGCCTTACTGTGGTGGCCCGGCCCTTAAAATTATTGGTTAGTACAGAGAAGATGAGCAACTTGTTTTTTGCGGTTATTAAATACCCGCTCAATGCAATGCAACCGCTTAGTGATCCTGTTTTCGCATAAATAAAACTACTGTCAGTTACATAATAATTTCTTAGAGTGCCGGTGCCGCCGGTTGGTAAAATTGTTTTCAATCTATCCAGGCCAAATTCATTTTTCATTTTATTTAGCAGGTAAATAAATGATTGCGGCGTAAATAAATTATACCTGCTAAGGCCGCTGCCATCTACCCAACTTGGTTTTTGTGGAATATCTTTCAAATCTTTTTTTAGCAGGGTATCAATAATGGCTTCATCATTCATGTAACCAAGGTGTTCGTTGCTTGCCATTAACAATGTTTGCTCTGCAAAAAAATTATCGCTGTTATGCATCATGGGCGTAAGCATAGAATCTGTTGGTTGAGATTTTAAAACTTTATACCCTTCATAATTTTTTAATTTATTTTCAAACGGCTTAAATGATTTGTGGGTTATATCGTTCAGAATCTCCAGTTGAGTAATTCCATTGTTACTGATAAAAGGAATATTTGTTAATCTTTTGATGCTGTCTACTAAAAATTTATTTTCATTTTGCTTTCTTGCATACATAGCATCTTTTTGATACAATATATCTTTTGCAAAATAGGCTGGTTGAATGTAAAGCGATTGAGCGGCTATAAAATGAATAGAATCTGTCAACCAACTCCTTGATAGATTTTTTGTTAAGACTGGTTTTTGGCTTATCCAAAGCTGGTTGCCAAATACCGGTAGCATACTTCTTTCTGCTACATATCCCTGGTCAAAATCATCCCATGCCCAGCCTTGTCCGTAGGGAGGAATAGTGTCTTTTAAAGAGATAAAAATGGTATCAGCTTTTGCGTTTATTAAATCTAACAAAGGTTGTTTATTAAAATCCGGGTGTAAAAAAGTCGGATCGCCTGCAGGCAAAATAAACAAATTATTTCCCACTGCCCGATACCTTGCCGCTATTAAACTATCTCCTAAATATTTCAACCCTGCATACAATGAAAAAAGTTTGGTATTGCTGGCTGGTGTAAAGTAGTTGGCAGCATTCAAATTGTACCAATATTTACCCGTAGCAGGTTCGTAGATACTAATACCGATATGTCCACTGCTGATAACCGAATCTTTTAATAAAATGGCATAGGCTTGCCGGTTAATTTTTTTTGCAACGCCGCAGGAGCTCAACAGTAAAACCAACGCTGCCAATACAATCAATTGGGTTGTTGTGTTACCCGTTCTTAAAGTGATGTAACTTGCTGCTTTTAAATAGCTGTCAATTACCTGTAAACT
>JBBQEA010000381.1:0-3068 GCA_038320245.1 Chitinophagales bacterium
ACTTCGCTAAAAAGAATTACTACCGCGATGAAGCAAAGAGATTTCCGGGAGGCAATGCACTTACTGAGCATTGAAAATGACGGCTGGAGCGGAGGCACAAGAATAGGTGAATCACTGGAATCTTTTGTAAATGAATACGGACAAAATCTACTAGACTCAAAAACCATTGTTATCATCCTGAGCGATGGCTGGGATACAGGCAATATTGGATTAATTGAAAAAAAATTAGCAATCATTCATGCCAAAATAAAAAAACTTATTTGGCTAAATCCCCTTGCAGGTTATGATGCTTACCAGCCGTATACAGGTGGCATGCAAGCGGCCTTGCCCTTTGTAGATGTGTTTGCATCCGTTCACAATATCGAAAGCCTTAAGCAGGTAAGCAGGTGGTTATAGTCTTAAGGAAAACCATGCCTAAACGAAGGAAGATTTTTCAATGAATCACCTTTAACAAATGGATACCACGTAGGTCAATGCAGGTGTCCCTTTCATCCAAAAGCCAATACTCACTACCTCTAAGTGCCTGGCTGATGTCCACCGACTTTTTAATTTTGGTTATACTACGGAAGGAATGTGGAAATTCTGCTTCCTGGCTTAGTGGTAAATAATAAATGAACCACGTCAATAACCATCCCATAATTTCGGATGTAACAATTGCGAAAGCAATTAAATTTACCACTTGTATTTTTTCCTGGTAGCACTGCAGGTATGATGACCAGGTTGGTCTTAGTAATTTCTGATATATGAGCATCAGTTTTTAAAGCAGCCAAATCCTTTAAATATTCTTCTTTGCCCCTGTTTAGTCCAAGTATATGCAAAGTTTCATTAGCGCAAGGTAGCATGGCATTGTGCGTAAGCTATACTTGTGCATTTGCAGAAAGGAATAATGAAAATAGCGGATAATGGAATTGGTTTTAAAGTAAGCTTATATTTATTCATTACATTTTGACTAAATTCAATAACCCGATCCCCAAAGTATAACAATCAATTGCACTTATAAAATCTACCTAATGATTTTGTTATAATTTTATTTTGAGGCATTACTACAAATTTTTTCACAGTGAAACTTTTAATAATTGATTAAAATTGCACCGGATAAATTGAAACATTTTTTAGTTGGCATCCTGATGGGTGCAACTTTACAAATATTTACCTGGTATCTAATGCCGGCGCATTTAGGTTTGGGGATAGTAACCACTTTCATTTTAGTGATTACAATTAGTTACGGCTTTGAACTCCTGTCTTTGCTTACAGGAAAGGGGCATTATGAAATTTTAGATGCCATTGCAGGAATAATTGGGGGAGTCATTGGAATGGCAATTATTTTATTGTTCGAATACATTCATTAAAAACTCTTGCCTTCATTTCCAGTCACTCTCTAATCCGCTTTTTGCTGCGAATACTGTTTATATTTTTTAAAGAAGAGCTGCCGCTAAAAATCGAATAATATTAAGGAGAAAGATTTTATGTGCGACCACTATTTAAGATAAAAATTTAGCCCCGTCCCAAAGACCATAGCTATGTTTTAAAAATTTTTATATGAATTTGAAAAAAAGACAAAAAGATTCATTAATGGTATATTTTTTGCATAAATAAGACCCGAATATCTATGTTCTGATTGTTACCAATTACAATGCTTAAATCTTTTCAAAATTTTTTCTAAACAAGTCTAATATCCCTGATTATGAAATTTCTATACTCATCATGCAGGATACGTTTGGTACCTGCTTTATTATTTATGTTGTTTAGCCTTAATGCTAATGCACAAACATTAACTGCCCGCCCTAATGTTTCTATGACTTCTAATTCAAACGGTTATTATGAATATTTACCGGCTGGTTATAATCCCGCGGGCAGTCAAACCTATCCTGTACTTATTGCCTTGGGTGGCCTTAGCCAGAATGGTGATGGTACCTCTGCTCAGCTGGACTATGTTTTTTCTAATTGGGGAGGACCCGGATGGCAAATTATAAATGGAAGATTCCCATCCTCACTTACAGTGAATGGCCAGCTTTTCAGGTTTATAGTTATTTTGCCTCAATTTAGTAGCTGGGCATCACCCAAAGGTATAGACGATGTTATTTCCTATATAATTGCTCATTACAAAGCCGATGCTTCCAGGATTTACATGACAGGAAACAGTGCGGGAGGCGCCCTTTGTTGGGATTATCCCGGTTCAAGCGTTCAATATGGGCAACGCCTGGCTGCAGTAGTTCCTACTTGTGCGGCTTCTTCTTATAATACTACCAAGGCAAATAATATTGCAGCAGCCAACCTGCCTGTGTGGGCTACCCATAATGCTTCTGACAATACAGTGTGTCCGTGTACAACCATAAGCTTTGTAAATGGAATTAACGCTGCCCCTACTCCACCTAACCCTTTGGCTAAAAAAACAATTTTCCAGGATGTAGGTCATAATTGTGCAGATTCAACTTTTAATATGACTTATGGAATAGGCGCTTATGCATGGATGTTACAATATAAACGAGGGGGAACTCCACCCGTAAATCAGCCACCCGTTGCAAAAGCAGGAAATGATGTGACTATTACTTTACCGACAAATTCAGTACAATTAAATGGGAGCAGTTCTTTCGATCCTGATGGAACTATAACTTATAGCTGGGCAAAAACAGCAGGGCCAACACAATTTAATATTAGCAACAGCACAATAGTTAACCCTGTATTTAGCAACCTTACTGCAGGCACTTATACTTTGCGCCTCACCGTTACTGATAACAAGGGAGCAACAGCTATTGATGATATAAATGTAATAGTTAACCCTGTTCCTGCTAATCAACCACCGGTTGCAAAAGCCGGAAATGATGTGACCATTACTTTACCAACAAACTCAGTACAATTAAATGGCAGCAGTTCTTATGATCCTGATGGAACTATAACTTATAGCTGGGCAAAAACAGCAGGGCCAACCCAATTTAATATTAGTAACAGCACAATAGTTAACCCTGTATTTAGCAACCTTACCGCAGGCACTTATACTTTGCGCCTCACCGTTACTGATAACAAGGGAGCAACAGCTATTGATGATATAAATGTAATAGTTAACCCTG
>JBBQEA010000382.1:0-3053 GCA_038320245.1 Chitinophagales bacterium
TGAAAGTAAAAAATTATTTATTAGATGCTGATGCAAGATTAATTGGCCCGAATTGCCCCGGTGTTATTACAGCCGATGAATGTAAAGTTGGCATCATGCCGGGGTTTATTTTTAAGAAAGGAAAAATAGGCATTGTTTCAAAATCAGGAACCCTTACTTATGAAGCTGCAGACCAGGTTGCCAAGGCTGGTCTTGGAATATCAACGGCTATAGGTATTGGTGGTGATCCGATAATTGGAACAACAACAAAGGAAGCGGTAGAACTTTTTATGAATGATAAAGAAACTGATGGCGTTGTGATGATAGGGGAAATAGGAGGCAGTATGGAAGCTGATGCAGCTTACTGGATAAAAGAAAATGGAACAAAACCTGTTGTGGGATTTATTGCTGGCCAAACTGCCCCGGCGGGTCGTCGGATGGGCCATGCAGGTGCCATTGTTGGAGGAGCCGAAGATACAGCTGCCGCTAAAATGAAGATACTTGCAGAATGTGGAGTTCACGTCGTGGCTACCCCCGCAGATATCGGAAAAACAATGGCCGACGTCATGAAGAAAATTAGCCATTAATCAATCCTTCCATAAAAAAGGAAATAATATAATAGCCAACGCTATCACCATTACATCGAACCCCATTAATAAAAGTGATATTTGTAATAATGCGCCTTCCCTGAAAATTTCTCCAAAAGCCGATTTAGAAAGTTTCATCAACAACATCAATTGCGGAATAATAAGAGGGAATCCCAAAATGGCCATCACAGCTGCATTTTGTTGTGCCTTTGCTGAGATTGCTGCCATTAATGTGAATACCAGGCTGAGGCTAAGCCCACCTAAAAAAGCGATTGCTATAAAGCGTAATTGATGGATAACCGGGTTGCCGAATAAAATTTTAAATAATACAAGGCTTACAATAATCATAACGAACATAACCAAACTACTATATATAAGTTTAGCAATAATAAATATTACAGGGCTTGTTATTGAAAAGAAATACAGCATTCTTCCTTTACTTTCCTGCAAAAAACTTTTAGCCACAGCATTCACGCATACAAATAACTGTATCATCCAGAACAGGCCGTTGTATACGGTGCTTTCCGGTTGGCCCATTGCCAGGTACAAAACGAAAATGGTAGAGGCAACATAAAGGAGCATTCCATAAAAAGTATGCTGTTGCCTTAATTCAAGTAATAAATCTTTCCTCAATAAAATTAAAATTCTTGACATTAATGCAAGCTTACTATTTAAATTTCAGTCTTCCTTTTTTATTCAAAAACATCTTAAAACTTTCTTTAAAAAAAATTAAAACTTATCCGAAAATAAATTAGATTATCCCATATCAACTTTCAGTTAAATGAATTAATTTAGAATACCTTAACATTTTAAAATTAATTCGCATGAGAAAATATCTATTTTTCCTCCTTTCTTTTTTCATGTTTTATAATGCAAATGCCCAGCAGCCGGTACTGGCTAAAAACCCTGTGGTTATTACAGGCAATCTTATCAGGATAACGAAATCACTCAGGGATTTTACGCTTGCAGATAAAGCAATTCCTGATGTAATAGTAAGAGATGAAAATGGTATTATTGGCAAAGATGAAGAGTTTGAAGAAGGAAGCGATCCCATTCTTTATCCTACAAAGGTTTTTGCTGAAGACCCGGCTTTGCAAAAAAATTATCCTGATATTACTAATAAGCAGGCAGGGATAAACGCGGCTATTACCGCAAATTTTGCGGGCATGCCTTTCCAGCCATTGAATCCTCCTGATCCCACAATGTGCGTAGGGCCAAACCATGTAATACAAATGATCAACGGATCTTCTGGTGCATTATTTAAAGTATTTAATAAAAGTGGTGGCCAGGTGGTCGCTCAAACATTTCTTGATGCCATTACCGGTAAAGGTGGCCTTGGGGATCCTATAGCTTTATATGACCAGCTTGCCGACAGGTTTGTACTTACTGAATTCGCTAACAAACCTGAAACAGGAACTGAAGGATTGATTGTTGCTATTACAAAAACAAATGACCCTGCGGGGCAGTGGTTTGTTTATTTTTTTAGCACTGGAAATACTTTTCCTGATTATCCAAAATTTTCTGTGTGGCCCGATGCTTATTATTGCACTACTAATGATTTTGCAAATGCATCTACCTATTCAGGTTCAAGTGTATATGCATTTGACAGGGCAAAAATGATAGCAGGTAATCCAACTGCTACTATGCAAAAATTTACACTCGGCTCAACGAATAAGTTTTTTTCAATGTGCCCTGTAAGCCTTGAGGGATCATCACTTCCACCTGCAGGTACCGGCGGCTTAATTGCGTATATGGCTGATGATGCCTGGACTTCCACCACCGCAGATGTGGATAGTATTGGGATTCTTGAATTTAAAGTTGATTTTGTAACGTCTTCCAATTCCAATGTTACCACAAAAGCTTCGCTTGCTACAGTAGCCTACAAATCCGATATCTGTACGGCCACAAGAGGCCAGTGTATTACCCAACCGGGATCTGCAACCAAATTAGAGGCATTGCATCAAAAAATTATGAACAAGCCTATCTATAGAAATTTTGCAGGATATGAAGGTATTGTAATGTCGCACGTGGCAGACAAAGGCTCTAATATTTCAGGAGTGCGCTGGTACGAACTTCATAAGACAACGGGTAACTGGAGCATCTTTCAGCAAAGTACGTATGCTCCTGATAACACAAACAGATGGATGCCGGGTATTTGTTATGATATTAACGGAAACATCGGGTTGGCTTACAACGTTTCTTCATCTGCCACAGGGGTTTTCCCGGGAGCCAGATATACGGGCAGAAAACAATGCGACCCTTTAAACACGATGACATATGCTGAAAATGTTATTATAGCAGGAACCGCCGCAGACGCCAGTTCCCGTTATGGAGATTATAACCAGTTAGTATGCGATCCCGATGGAGTTACTTATTGGTTTACCGGAGAGTATAATGTGGCGTCCACGTGGAGCACAAGAATCGCTGCCTTTACATTAGACCCATGTACACTTCCTGTTTGCGGTGATCCTTTGGGCCTTGCTTCAT
>JBBQEA010000383.1:0-3048 GCA_038320245.1 Chitinophagales bacterium
CTCCGTTAAGACCTCGTTGTTCCATTGGAATTAAACTTGGTTGTTGCTGAAGCCTTACGGCTTTCTTGCCTTTTGTTTTTACGTTTGATTGTACTACAGTAGGTACATCAAACATTGTTGGTTGTGTCATATACTATTATGAATAAGTCTTGTGTACATATCGTGCTTTAGTTCGTCGAATAACTGAAGTCGTGAATATCGATGCAAGATTCAATTTTGTGTAATATTTCATTTGTTGTCATATACACGTTAAAATTTAATACTATCTTCTATCCATTTATCTGCCTTATCTTCCCAATACTTCATAGTCCTCCTGTTATCAGATCCATAGTGTTTCTGCCAGTATTTTGTGTGCAGTCTTAATTTATAAATTATTTCTGCTATTTCAAAAATCTTGGCATTTTTATTTATTGTTACTTTCATAAAATTTAGTTGCGTATTATTACATAAATACAAACGTTATATGAAATGCCGCAGACAGTTCATTGTGGAGCGACATATCCTGTATTTGTTTTTGCACCCCACGCCACACATTTGTTTTTAAATGAACATTCCCAACTCCTTTCGTAATCTGTCCTCCGAAATTTTTAAATACTCTGCATTTAATTCAAACCCGATATAATTCCTATTCAGCTTTCTTGCAACAACGGCTGTCGTTCCTGAACCCATAAACGGGTCTAATACAATTCCTCCTTCGCGGCATCCTGCCTTTATCATATCAACAATTAACTCCTGTGGGTATGTGGCAAAGTGTGCTTCATTATACGGTTTGGTATTTACTGTCCAAACACTTCTTTTATTTGCCCATTCATAAACCTTATCAGGAGTATTACCTCTAATTCCATTAACTAAAGCAGTTGGAAAACGTTTTCTACCTTGCCTGATTCGCTTGTCATGTTCGCTACATTCCATTTTAGTTTTGATAGCATCAGCATCATAATAGTATTTTGAACTTTTTGTCAGTAAGAAAATATATTCATGTGCTTTTGTACATCTATCGGTCATACTTTCAGGCATCGGGTTAGGTTTATTCCAAATAATATCTTGCCTTAAATACCAACCAGAAGAACGAAGGGCAAATGCACACATCCACGGTATGCCAATTAAATCTTTACCTTTTAAGTTATCATTCTTTACATTTCTTTTTCCACTTGGGCTATTCATTTCATGTGCATTATTATTTGATATTGTCTGCTTAGTAGAAAAATCAGAAGCCCCTCTATAATTATAGTATGTATCTCCCATATTAAACCAAAGTGTACCATCAGGTTTTAATACCCGCCTTACTTCATTAAAAACATCTACCATAGTTTGTACAAACTTTTCAGGTGTTTGCTCTAACCCAATTTGTTCCTTATGCCCGTAATCCCTTAATCCAAAATAAGGAGGTGATGTTACGCAGCAGTCAATACTATTATCAGGCAGGGTTTTTAATCCAGTTAAACAGTTTTCGTTATATATTTTATTCAATTCCATTTTTAAAATTTAGTTGCGTATTATTACATAAATACAAACGTTGTAGGTCATGCCTACCTTTCGTTCAATATGAAATTTTCGCCCACATTCTACGTTTACTTTCATCGTCATAAGTTCCACGTTCTTTACGTTGCTCATGTATGTTGACAATAGTTTTCATAATTGGCTTACCGTCATTTGTACGACCAATCATAAATTCATCACCAACTTTTACTTCTTCTCTTGAAACAACATCTACTGTGTTGTTATCTACTTTTTTTAAAATCTCAATCATTGTTTTATTTTTTAATTGTTAAAAATCATTTTTATAACCCGGCACGAACCTACAACATGGTGTTTTGTGCTATGGTGGCTTGACATTGTTATCTTCATCATTGGTTCTTTAATCGGGTTTAGTGCGTTTGGCGGCTGACGCTCCCTGAATGCCACCACAGACACAAAGCCCTGTCCGTTACCTGCTATGCCGTGCGACACCCTAAAACATTCGGGTTTGACAGACATAGTTTGCAAATCGCTTTTCTTGTTTATCAAAATATTCCTCGTCTATTTCAAAGCCGACAAAGTTTAGCTTGTTTTTATGGGCTGCAATCCTACTGCTGCCAGAGCCTAAATGTGTATCAATTACCTTCATGCCAGGTTCTATCTTTGAAAATTTAAAACAGAAATCATAAAGCTGTATCGGCTTTTGTGTTGGATGAAACCTTCCTTCACTTGTTACTTGAGCAATGTTTTTTCTGTAATATCTTGCAGGGCAATTAAATGAAGTCCACGCCATTTCGCCATCTGCATAGGAATTTCCGTGAATTGTTTTATCCCAAAAAATAAAGCCTCTGCATCCTATTTCCCAAAGGCATGGAAAATAATTACCACCCCAAACTATTTGATTTTTTGAAACACGAATTAACTCTGAAAAGTATTTTAAATCAGGAATATTAGTATCCCAGTCGTTATCCCTATAATATAACTTTTTTGTTTTAGAAGTTCCATTAATAAACTTTTTACTTCCTGCACCAATTCCATAAGGCGGGTCGACTATTGCCAAGTCAAAGTATTTGTCCTGGTAATGCTTCATACCTTCCACGCAATCCATAAGGTAAGTCTCTGACAATGGCACAGCAGGTAACAGTGGGTTTGGCAATAGTTTGGCAGACGGAAGTTTACCGGCAGTTGTGCTACTATTTAACTGCGGTTCGGGCGGAAGAATATCTATTTGGCTTTTGTGCATCATTTGTACTTTTGTTTTTCAATTAATCATTTGTTCCGGGCAGACGTTTTTCAAATTCCAAACCATCGCCAAGCCCTACCGTTGTACGAGATGGCTACGACCATGCCCCTTCATCGTAAGTAGTTGTTTCTTTAATAATCCTATATTTATATTCAGGTGAAACTTTCTTTTCATCTTCCATAAGTTTGACAGCATTTTTTCTGTCTAAAAATTTATGATAGATTTCGCCTGTTTTATCTTTTGAATGACCAACAATTTGTGGACGTTCATCGCCTTTTTTAGACTGTAAAAAGTAATTTGTGAATGAGCGTTTCATATTTAATATTTTTAGTCAGGGGCGTGGAATT
>JBBQEA010000384.1:0-3036 GCA_038320245.1 Chitinophagales bacterium
TAAATGGTGCTGCCGGAGGAATTGTCTCTAATGTAGATGACATGAGCAAATGGATGATCACACAATTAAATAAAGGAAAGTATGGCACTGATTTAGGTAAGCAATTATTTAGGCAGGCAAGGCAAAAAGAAATGTGGACCATTCACACTGTACAGCAATCCAATCAACCCGCTCAATACAATCAACATTTTGCAGGCTATGGCCTTGGCTGGGAACTTGGAGACATCAAAGGAAACCTGCAGGTATCGCACACCGGTGGATTACCAGGTATGTTGACCAGCGTAATGCTTATGCCCGATTTAAAATTGGGCATTGTTATTTTAACCAATACTGAAAATGGCGGTGGTGGTTTATTTACCGCTCTTCAGTATACGATCATGGATAGTTACTTAGGGCTACCTGATTTTGGTTGGGTAGATAAATTCAGCGGATTTATGAATGCAAGGGCAAGCGGCACCATTGCGGCAACAGCAAAAGTTTGGGAAACTGTAGCTGCTGCTAAAAACACCAAGATCAACGCAGCAGATTATACAGGTATTTATGAAGATAAATGGTTTGGTAAAGTAGAAGTGTTTTTAAAAGGAGACCAGTTATGGTTCAGAGCCTATCGCTCACCTAAACTAAATGGCCCAATGGCTTTTTATAAAGCCAACACTTTTGCTATTAAATGGGAATACCAGGACATGCCTGCTGATGCATTTGCCATGTTCACCCTTGATGAAAATGGCAAAGCCCAAAGCATTAAAATGAAAGGAATTTCACCGGATATAGATTTCAGTTTCGACTTCCAGGATCTGGATCTTCAAAGAATAAAATAATCACATTTTTAAAAATAACAAGATAAATAATGAAAGCAAAATCAATCAGAGGAAAATCAACAGAAGAAATAAAAAAAGCTTTGGAAGAAAGTTTAACCGACGGTTACAAACCAACATTAGCCATTTGCTTTATTTCCAAAAGTCTCGATAGAGTGGCAATCACTAATTTATTAGATACCGAAAGTATTAGCGTTTTTGGTTGTACTACTAATGGAGAATTCATTGATGAAGAAACAGAAAAAGGTTCTGCGGCAATACTTTTATTAGACATGAATAAAGATCACTTTGAAATTTATTTTGAAGAGTACCCTAATAAAAATTATCGGGACATTGCAAAAAGTATTGCTCAAAAAGCCAAAGCAAAGTATGTAGCACCGGCTTTTTTAATTGGCACCAGCCATGCTGCAGCAGATGGCGAAGAAATACTACGTGGTATTGAAGAAGTGGCAGGCTCTGCAGTAAATGCCTTTGGAGGAGCAGCCGGCGACGATTATTCTTTTACAGACACATTTGTATTTACCAATGGCAGAGACAGTGGTAATGCTATTGTATGTATTGCATTGGATGAATCTAAAGTAGAAATAAAAGCTATTGCAACCTGCGGATGGAAACCCGTTGGAACGGAAAAAACAGTCACCAAAAGCGAAGGAAACCATGTTTACACTGTAGATAATATTCCGGTATTGGATATTACTGCTAAATATGGTGGCATTGAAAATGTAACTCCTGAGAATAATAATTTACTCATAGAGATTGCTGCCAATTTTCCATTACAGCTACAGCGTGAAAAAGGTGATCCTATCATGCGGCCCGGTCTTACGGTTGACTGGAGCGATCGTTCCTTTTATACCAGCGGCTCAGTGCCACAGGGTTCAAAGGTTCGGTTTTCGTTACCACCCGATTGGGATGTAATGGAAAAAGTAGTGAAAGGCGTAGAGAATTTAAAAGCTACTGAAATGCCGGCAGCAGATGCGGTAGTGGTATTCAGTTGTGCCGGAAGAATACTTTCCCTAGGGCCACTGATGGGCAAAGAGCTGGAAGGAATAAAAAATGTATGGAAGGTACCAATGGCTGGCATGTTTAGCAATGCAGAATTGGGAAGGGCTACCGGCGGAAATTTAGAAATGCATAATCTAACAACATGTGTGATTGCTTTGAAAGAAAAATAAAAACCTGAGATAAAAACTGTGAAATGGAAAAATTCAAAGTTGACAATAATTGGTAGGCAGAGGCGTAGCCTCGATTTGATTTATTAACAACGGGTTTCAACACGTTGCAAAAAAACGAAAAATAAAAAGAGAGCCGCAGGCTCGGAAAACATAAATAACCAGGCAAATAACTAAAACTGATGAACCAACATCTTCAAAACATTCTTGATGCAATTCAAACAAAAGAAAATCTATCTGCAGAAGAAAAAGAGCAGTTTTTAAAATTTTTAAAAAAGGCCGATAATGATTTCATCATCTCCGAATTTAAATTGGACAGAACTGAAAAAGTGAAACGCACCACTGCTATTCTTTTGGAAGAAACCATCGAAGAATTGGAACAGAAAAGAAAAGCGATAGAAGAAACAAATAATGCACTGGAGCAGTCATTAGAAGAACTGAAAGCTACACAAAAGCAATTGATCCAATCAGAGAAGATGGCGAGCCTTGGTGAACTCACTGCGGGCATAGCACATGAAATACAAAACCCATTAAACTTTGTCAATAATTTTTCGGAAGTAAGTAACGAACTCATTGATGAAATGAATGAGGAATTGGAGAAGGGTGATATTGAAGAAGCGAAAGCAATCGCATCATATGTAAAACAGAATTTAATAAAAATAAATCATCATGGTAACCGTGCCGGTGATATTGTAAAAGGAATGTTGCAACATTCCCGAACAAGCACAGGAACAAAAGAGCCAACAGATATCAATGCATTGGCAGATGAATATTTACGATTGAGTTATCATGGATTAAGAGCGAAAGACAAAGACTTTAATGCAACAATGAAGACGGATTTTGATCCGTCCATCGGAACCATAAATATCATCCCGCAGGATATCGGAAGGGTGCTATTAAATTTATACAATAATGCTTTCTACGCTGTCGCTGAAAAATTGAGGTGTCAGGCTGAGCTTGTCGAAGCCGATGAAGTTTATGAGCCAACAGTTTCAGTAACTACCAAGAAATCTGAAAACAGTGTGTTGATTACTGTTAGTGATAATGGAAAC
>JBBQEA010000385.1:0-3032 GCA_038320245.1 Chitinophagales bacterium
ATTATAAAGAAGACTTTTTTGGCCGCAGTACCAACCTAACGGTGAGTGGACAATTAGAGGGCGAACTGGCAGCTATGGCATTTAGTGACATCTACACTTTTGGCCCCACTTTTAGGGCAGAGAACAGCAATACCACCAGGCATCTGGCAGAATTCTGGATGATTGAACCAGAGATGGCTTTTTATGACTTAGAAGATAATGCCAACCTTGCTGAAGAGTTTATTAAATACGTTATTAAATATGCCATTGATAACAATAAAGATGACCTCGATTTTTTAGCAACAAGATTGGAGGAAGAAGAAAAACAAAAGCCGCAGCAGGACCGCAGCGAAATGGGGTTGCTGGAAAAATTAGGCTTTGTGGTAAACAACGATTTTGAAAGAATTACCTACACCGAAGCGATTGAAATTTTGAGGGAATGCAACCACAACAAGAAAAAGAAGTTTCAGTATTTGATAAATGAGTGGGGAGTAGATCTGCAAAGTGAACATGAGCGTTATCTGGTAGAAAAGCATTTTAAAAAACCCGTTATTTTAACCAATTATCCTGCGGCCATTAAATCGTTTTACATGCGTATGGATGATAACTGTGCACCTGACAGACAAACTGTTTCGGCAATGGATATTTTAGCGCCGGGTATTGGTGAAATAGTTGGCGGCAGTCAGCGGGAGGAACGATTGGATAAGCTTACCGGGCGCATGGAAGCAATGCATATTCCTGCAGAAGAATTAAGTTGGTATTTAGATACAAGGAGGTTTGGATCTTGCCCTCATGCCGGCTTTGGGCTTGGGTTTGAGCGGCTGGTACAGTTTGTAACCGGCATGGGAAATATCCGGGATGTAATTCCTTTTCCACGGTTTCCGAAGAGTGCTGAGTTTTAACCCTAACTGCCCCCGGCCCCAAAGGGGAGCAAAGGCAGCTGCTTTTTAAAGAAAGATTATTTTGCAAACCGAGGCTCCCGTCTCGGTTTTTTATTGCGCAAAAAACTGATTATTTCATACCCTTATTAAATTAATTAATCTGTATTTTGCCGGATAATAAATCCTTTTAAAATGCTACAATTAAATTTCAATCCCTTCCCGGAATTATTTACAGAAAGATTGCTGTTAAGAGCAATTTCAGCAGCTGATGTAAAGGAGGTTTTTCAGTTACGGGCAGATAAAAATGTGATGCAATTTATTGACAGGCCGCTGGCGCAATCAATGGATGATGCAATGGCATTGATAAATAAAATTGCAGATGGCCATGAAAATAATGAAAACATTACGTGGGCAATTACAATGAACAATCAGCCGGAATTAATTGGCACTATTGGTTTTTGGCGGATTGATACAGAAAATTACAGGGCAGAGATTGGCTATCTTTTGCATCCGGGATACCAGGGTAAAGGGCTAATGCAAGAAGCTATTGAAGCAGTATTAAAATATGGCTTTCAACATATGAAACTACATTCAGTAGAGGCCAATGTTAATCCGGCCAATATCGCATCTATAAAATTGTTAGAAAAGAATAAATTTGTAAAAGAAGCCCATTTTAAAGAGAATTACTTTTACGATGGTAAGTTTCTGGACTCCGCTATCTACTCCTTGCTCACGGGCAATTAAAACTTATGCGTTGTAAACATCTATCACTTGCCAAATTTTATCCCACGTGTTTATATTCATTTTACAACACTTTAATTTCATTTACTTTTGCCAGCATCGCATCTAAATTATCAATTATTCATTTATCAATTATCAATTAATGAAGAACACGCCTTTTACAGCAAAACACATTGCACTAGGTGCAAAAATGGCTGAGTTTGCAGGTTATAACATGCCTATCAGCTATAGTGGAATTAATGATGAACATGCTGCCGTTCGCAACAATGCAGGTGTATTTGATGTAAGCCACATGGGAGAATTTGTTTTAAAAGGAGATAAGGCGCTGGATTTAATTCAGCGGGTTACTACCAACGATGCATCAAAACTAACCAATGGTAAAGCCCAATACAGTTGCCTGCCCAATAACGATGGTGGTATTGTAGATGATTTACTGGTGTATTGTATGGAAGAAAACAAAGCCTATATGCTGGTTGTAAATGCCAGCAATATTGATAAAGACTGGAACTGGATCAGCGCCCACAATACGGAAGGTGCCGAGATGATTAACATCAGCGACAAAACCTGTCTGCTGGCCATACAAGGCCCCAACGCCACCAAAATTTTACAACCACTAACAGATATCGACATCCTGAATATGAAGTACTACACTTTTGCAAAAGGCAAATTTGCAGGGGTAGAAAATGTGTTGGTAAGTGCAACAGGCTACACTGGTTCTGGCGGTGTGGAAATTTATTTTGAAGATACAGATGACAACGCCGAAAAAATTTGGGATGCCATTTTTGAAGCTGGCAAAGCGGCTGGCATTAAACCAATTGGCCTTGGAGCAAGAGATACTTTAAGACTGGAAATGGGTTTTTGTTTGTACGGAAATGATATCGATGATAGCACGTCTCCATTAGAAGCAGGCCTTGGCTGGATCACCAAATTCAGCAAAGACTTTACCAACAGAGCCTATTTTGAAAAACAAAAAGCAGAAGGGGTAACCAAAAAGCTGGTTGGTTTTGAAATGCTGGAAAAAGGTATTGCACGCCATGATTATTTAATTAAAGATTTTGAAGGCAATATCATTGGCAAAGTAACCTCCGGCACACAGGCTCCATCGCTTGGAAAGGCTGTTGGTATTGGGTATGTTGATAGTAAATTTGCCGCCATTGACGGTGAAATTTTTATCAGCATCCGAAACACCCTTTTAAGGGCTAAGGTGGTGAAAATGCCTTTTGTTTAAAAGCCCTCTAACCTCCAAAAGGGGAACAAAGACTCATGACGACCATCCATTTAACAACATTTATTTCAGCTCCAATTGACAGAGTATTTGATTTAAGCCGAAGCATCAACCTGCATAAAATTTCTACAGCACAAACCGGTGAAACAGCCATTGCTGGGATTTTAACAGGATTGATTAATGAAAATGAAACCGTTACCTGGCAA
>JBBQEA010000386.1:0-2949 GCA_038320245.1 Chitinophagales bacterium
CACCCGCCTGGTACGTCAATGTATTTTGCTTACTCAAAAAAGTCCGGATCATGATGGCGTGATTACAGCTTCCGTCAAAACCAATGCTGCCAATGGCACCACCATAGTAACTGCGGCTGGTTGGTTCAGCTGCATTTATTAACTGCATTGCTTTTATTTTAGGAGCTCCACTTAAAGTACCAGCCGGAAAACTTAGTGCCAGCAAATGAAACGGATTGGTACCAGGTGGTACGGTTCCTTTTACTTCGCTCACCAAATGAATAACATGAGAATAATAATTTACTTTTTTATACTGTGTTACTTCTACCTCAGTACACACTCTGCTCAGGTCGTTTCTTGCAAGATCCACCAGCATTACATGCTCTGCATTTTCCTTTTCATCATTTTCTAATTTTATTGCCAGTGCCTTATCTTCTTCGTCATCGCCGGTTCTTTTAAAAGTTCCTGCAATTGGATGTACAATTGCTTTTCCATTTTGTATAATCAATTGACTTTCGGGTGAAGAGCCCATTAATTTATAATCACCATAATCAAAATAAAAAAGATAAGGACTGGGATTGATACTCCGCAAAGCCCTGTACACATTGAATTCATCGCCAATAAAAGATTGCTGAAATCTGCGGCTCACCACTATCTGAAACACATCTCCCCTATAACAACTGGCAATTCCTTTCTGCACCATCAGGCGATAATCTTCATCCTTCATATTTGAACTTTCTGTTCCCTTTAATGCAAATGGATAAGCCGGAACATCTTTACTTGCAATCAGGCTTTCCACTGCTGCAAGATCACTTTCTACACCCGCAATAATATTTTCACAAATAAATAATTCATCTTTAAAATGATTAAAGATGATAACGTATTGATACAGCCGATACCGCATTAATGGAATATCTCCTGGTAATGAATGTGAAATTTCGGTAGTCGGTAGTCGGTCGTCAGTCGTAAACTTAATGCTGTCAAAAAACTGTACCGCATCATAAGTTGTATAACCAAATAAACCCTGTGCGGCATTGATGGGTTTAGTTGCTTGTTCTGATACTTCAAATCGTTGCATAAAATCCCACAAATGAGTGGGCACATCCAATGGATTGACAATAGTAATTTTCTCCGGCTTTTGTGCAGGAAGTTTGTATTCTATTTCGTTACTGTTTTTTATTTCAATACCAGCAATGGCGTTGATACCTATAAACGAATAACTGTTTTCGCCTGCATGAAAATCGGCACTTTCCAGCAGGATTGTATCACGGAACCTATCCCGCAGTCTGAGGTAAATACCAACAGGTGTAAATAAATCTGCCAGAATTTTTTTGTAAGTAGTAGTTAGCTGTATTTTTTTCATCCAATAAATTTTTTCAATTAAAAAGCCCCGGCAATAAGTGCCAGGGCTTCAGTTTATTTTGTATACACTACAATAGCAAAGCGGCACAATCAACATTTTGACTGCCACCACCAACTGTTATTATTTGTAGATTTTATTTTCATTTTTTATGATTGCAAAGATGTGGGAGAAAATTGTATTCAACAAAAAATATTTCAAGGAATTATTTTTAGTGTAATTACCTTGTATCAAATATTTTAGCATTGTTATTGATGTTACCATGAAAAATAATTTACTTCTTTACTTTTAAAAATAATTTATGAAACTAATCGTATTCGGCGCAACCGGCATGGTAGGTAAACAACTGGTAAAACAGGCATTGTTTAACGGGCATACTGTAAAAGCCTATGGCAGAAATGTATTTACAGAAGAATTACCAAAAGATGATAACCTTGAATTGGTACAAGGCGCTTTGTTTGATGCCGGACAAGTATTGAAAGCCATCGAAGGTTGTGATGCAGTACTTTCTGCATTGGGCGGCAGTTTTGATGGAAACGACAAAACAAGAAGCCTTGGAATGAAAAACATTGTGGAGCAAATGGAGAAGGCTGCCGTAAAAAGAATTGTTGGCGTTGGTGGTATGGGACTCCTGAATGCTGATGACGAGTCGTTACTGATTGACCAGGAAAATTATCCACAACAATTTATCCCGGTGGGACGAGAACATCAAAAAGCTTTAGCGTATTTAAAAGCAAGTAATCTTGATTGGACCTTTGTTTGTCCGCCAGATATTATAGATGGTGAAGCCACCGGTGAATTTGTAACCAACTCTGCCTATCCTCCACTGCCCAATCACTATAAAATATATGCAGGTGACCTTGCTTTGTTTATGTTGGGGGAACTGAAAAAAAATGAATACCTGCATCAAAGAGTAGGCATATCCAATTAAACGTATTTTCATGAACCAGCTTTGGTAAAAAGTAAAAATAAGAAGCAAAAAAAATATAGTTAATAGCACATTAAATAACTAAGTATATAATTGATATTGACACATCGAATAACTATTAAAAAATCAATATAAACATGAAAAAACTAATCATCATTTTCTTTTTCTTTATTAGTAATTCAATATTGGCACAGGATGCCATTACTTACCAAACACCCCCTAAAGAAATTGCAGAACTGGCTCTTGCAAAACCTACGCCGGCAGTTAGTTTCGACAAAAAAGGGAAGTGGATGTTAATTATGGAACGCAGTGCATTACCGCCTGTGGAAGAGTTAGCGCAGCCCGAATTACGCATTGCGGGCCTTCGGATAAATCCGGCAATTTTTGCCCCAAGCAGAAGCAGCTATTTTTCTTCTTTACTTTTAAAGGGAATTCAAGGTACAGCAACAGGAGTAATATCGGGATTACCGCTAAATTTAAAAGCTGCCAATGTACAATGGAGCCCGGACGAAAATAAAATTGCTTTTACAAACAACAATGGCAAAGGCATAGATCTTTATGTAATTGATGTAAAAACAAAGAAGGCCATCAAAACAAATAAGAGTCTGCTGAACATATTATTGGGCAATGCTTTTGAATGGATAGATAACAATACGCTATTGTATAAAGCAATCGTACAACC
>JBBQEA010000387.1:0-2944 GCA_038320245.1 Chitinophagales bacterium
GTTAACATAATTACCATTTGCATCACGCCCGCCTATATCCTTATATTTCATATCGCCTGGCTTAAGCTTAGGTGTTAGCCCGGTATAATCAATGGTATTCTTATCTATTTCCGCCTGGTCTTTAAAAACGCCATCGTATTCATAAGGAAGAAATGCGCCTCCGCCACCAGAGCTGAAAGGGTGGCCTGTGGCTAATTGCCATGACGGTGCTCCCGGTGCTTCATCCTGGTATATTATTTTATTTCTTGCATAACCTCCGTTTACACTAATGGAAAACCTGAAATCGCGAATGCTTGTATTATACCCCACGGTAAAATCGTATCCTTTGTTCTCTGACTTACCAATGTTTGTAGGGGGCAAAAGGCCGGCAATCCCGGAACTTTGAGGAGTTGAACCCGACTTCTGCCATAAGATATGATCACGCTTGTTATAGAAATAATCAAATTCAAAATTGATACTATTGTTGAGCAGCGTACCCTCTATACCAACATCAGTATTTTTAGCCGTCTCCCATGTGAAGTTTGGGTTAGGAACCACTCTTTCATACAAAGTTTTATACGCCGCATTATTTATTGTGTAGTTGTTAAATCCGTAGCTGGATAAAAATTGATATTCCTGGAGTACACCGTTATAATAAACCTGGTCATTACCCAGCACACCATAAGACCCTCTTAACTTTAAAGAGTTTATGAAGTGTATGTTTTCTTTAAAGAATTTTTCTTCAGAAATTCTCCATCCTGCGAGAATACCGGGAAAAAACCCGAATTGATGCCCTTTAGGAAATAGATAAGAACCATCCTCACGCCATAAGAATTCTGCAAGATATTTTTCTTTGTAGTTATAAGCTACCCTTCCAAAATAGCTTAAACGGGCACGGTTATATCCTGCACCGCCAACTTGTTGCCCAAGCGTACCGCCTGCAAATAATTGGGAAAGAGCAGGTGAAATAAAATTGGTTCGGTATGCATTGAAATCATCCTCTTTATCAGTTTCTTTGGTAACCGCCGCCATTACTGCAATGGTGTGAGGCCCTATTTTACGGTCGTAATTTATGAAGCCGGAAGTTAAGATGTTTAAATAATTAGCGTCACTTTCACTTAGCTGAGGGCTGGTAAAGGTTGACCTGAGATTCCTTGTAAGCAGCGGTGTCTTACCATCTGCTTCATAAGTTTTATGGTCCCAAAAGTAAAGATACCAGGGAATTTGCCAGTTTTTTACACGTCGAATTTCCTTATCGGCGGTTGCGGTTCCTGTTACTTTTAAACCCGTTACGCCTGGAATTTTAAATTCCACCCGGCCATTTACCTGGAAGTAATCTCTTTTATCATCGTTATAACCGGTTTGGTTCGTAGTGATAACTATTGGGTTTTGTCCATTTTCAATATCCGGTCCGGGTAAACCGTTTGGCCAAACTTCAGGATCAGTTGGCCTTCCCCGCTGTAGCATCCTAAAAATTGAATTAGCCGATTCAGTAGGGAAATGACGATATTCTTCCCTTGCTGTTAAGCCTATGCTTGTTGTAATGTATTTATTTATATTGGCATCCAGGTTCACCCGCATGTCATATTGCTTGTAACCGGTAGCAGAATTTTTATAATAACCATCCTGGTTCTGATAACCTAATGATGCCAGGTATTTCACATTTTCAGAGCCCCCATTTACCTGCAAAGAATGTTGTTCTTGTGCCGACCACGGCTTAAGCGTAGTTTTATACCAATCGGTATTGGGATGCCCCCAGGGATCACTGCCGTCTCTGTATTTCTGTACATCATCTGGCTGAAAAGGAGCCCTTACGACCTTGCCGGCAGTGGTAGTATAACTTCCTATGCTGTTGAATGCCGCGTTGGCAGCAGTCCATTCGGCAGCAGGCACCCCGTCAAATATGGTTGTTTCATTATTCATCTGTATATATTCTAATGCATTGGCCATTTTAGGTACACGTGTAGGCCTCGACCATCCATGGTTATAGTTGTAAGAAAGTTGTGGCTTACCCATTTTTCCATGTTTCGTTGTAATTAATATTACTCCATTTGCAGCTCTTGAACCATAGATAGCTGCAGAAGCGTCCTTCAAAACAGACATAGTTTCTATATCTGCAGGATTCAATCTTTCTAATCCTCCGGCAACATCTGGCACCCCGTCAACTACAATAAGTGCAGATGTATTACCAAATGTATTGGTACCACGAATACGGATATTTGACCCATCGTAACCCGGCTCGCCAGACGACTGCACAGCACTTATCCCCGGCAAACGGCCAACTAATGAATTCGATAAATTTACAGTGGGCGTTTTCTCAAGTTCAGTACCTTTTATCTGCGACACAGCCCCGGTAACCGTCACTTTCTTTTGTGTGCCATATCCCACCACCACAACTTCGCTCAGGCTATTTGCCGTTGGAACCAGGTTGATGGAAAAAGTTGTCTTATTACCAACAGAGACCTCCTGGGGTTTATACCCTACGTTGGAAAAAATAAGGGTGGATTTTGCGCTAGGGGCATCAAGGGAAAATGCTCCGAACGAATCAGTTGTTGCGCCGGTAGTTGTGCCTTTCACCGTAACACTTACATTTGATATTGGAACTCCCCTGTCGTCCGTTACAACTCCTTTTACAGGGATTTTGTTTTGGGCATTTGCGCTATATACAATAAGGAGTAAAAACGCGATCAGGAAACTTTTTCGAATTGATGGTTTAAAATTCTTCTTTGAAGATTTTGCCAGGTACATTAGTTGGCTTCTCATAATTCTTTAATTTAAATTGGTTAAGATAGTTCGCAGAAAAACTTCTATTAAAAAATATATTATTACTATTACAAATAGTAAACAATCTATTGATATTGTTTAGGAAAATCACAGCAACCGTTCGATAGATAAATATAACATTTTATTTTTTACCAAATAAAATGTTATTATTTTTTTTTAACTAAATTTATGCTTTAAAGGA
>JBBQEA010000388.1:0-2909 GCA_038320245.1 Chitinophagales bacterium
TGCATAAAATCAACCCATATGAATGGCTTAAAGATGTACTGGAACGAATGCACCTTTACAACTCATCCAATCTCCATGAGTTACTGCCACAAAATTGGGTGAAATTTAGAAAGCAAGAGATGGTTTAGACGATGGCTTACAACGCAGATGAGAAGTTTCTTTATCAAGTTGTTATCATATCCTGCACCATTGGGGCTATTTTGTAGCTCACACTACCCGTTCTATTACGTTGTAAACTCAAATACTATGGGTTAGAAACCCATAGGTTGAATGCATTGACTAAAAGTCATTTAAATGTAGGCTGAAGCCTATTAAAACCTTAAACTGGAAGTTCATTAAAATTATTCCAGAATAAAATTTTGATCGCTGTTTGGGCTCTCTTTGTGATGATCCAAATATTCCTGAATCATCTCATCTGTTATTTTGCCTGTACTCCAAGCTCCATAACCGATTCCCCATAAATGGCCGCCCAATAACGCTTCTTTAATTCAGAATATTCACTCAGTAATATTTTAGCACTTCTTCCTTTAAGACGTTTCAAAATTTCACTTACACTCAGTTTTGGATGATAACTTAAATGAAGATGAACATGATCCTTACTTACAACACCTTTTAATATTTGTATATCCAAACTATCACATGTCTGACGGATTAAATCCCTATACCTAAGCTGAATATCCCCTCGTAATACTTCATAATGATACTTGTACTACACACCAAACGAACAAGCTGAGGAAGACCAAGAAAAGTCTTCCGTGCCAATATTAAACTTATGAAGCAAACCAACAATTTCTAAAAGTCCAACGCAGCCGATTCCATGCCCGGCTCCAATAATAATTAGAAAGCTAAGTGCAATCGTCCAAATTGTTAGTCGCTTAAAGTTGTCTTTCACAGTTGGCTATATTGATTGCTTTTTTATAAAAAACCCTTTTTGCGTTGTATAATATAAGGGCTGCCTCTTCAAAATATAGGTTGATTGATACCTGCTATTTTGCCCAAAATTTCCACCATGCCCTTTTTAAAATTGTTTTGCCGCTCCCTTGTATCAAAGCTTTATTTTCCTCCTCTACAATTGTTTTCAGATTGGCAATTTTTGGGTCAATTGTTCTATTCACTTCACTCCATTTATCAAAGTTATCAATTCGGAATTCCTTGTATAGTTCAATAAATCTTAGAGTTGCCTTTTCAACCGTTTCTTCAGTGCCGTAAATATTATCAATTGCAAGGCTATACCTGTCGTCAAGTTCGTACATAAAACTTTTTTCCTCCTCAGAACATTGCCCATACAAAATGAGCCAGTACAACAAATCCACCACTTTTTTCAGTGGCAATTGTCGATCAACATAACGATGGTAAAGCAGTCCAAGAATAACCCGTCCTGAAATTTGCGGGGTAGATACTCCAATAATTTCATTCAGCAATGTTACAATGTCGTTGACTGATTTATGCCCACAAAGACAAAGTTCAATGACAAAATAGTCAGGTTGTTCATCCTGCAGTATAATTGTGTCAGCCCACTTAACAATTTCCTGTTTTTCTAAAAGTCCTTTTTCTAAACCGATGGTAAACATTCCTAACAGGTCGATGTAGTTTCGGATATTTGTTGTTGACATTTATTTTTTTTAGTAAGCATTCAGTCATTTGAAGACTTTCATCTGTCATTATAATATTGCAACCAGCCCCAAAAATGTAACGTTGTTATCTGCTGATATTTTGAATATCGGCTGACCATAACCGAATTTAAATTTATAAATAAATCCCGAGAGAGATCGGAATCCTTGTATATTCTGTTGCTAAATGTATAATTTCAAGCTGTAACAAAAGCCCTATAGTAATCCGCTGCTGCGGGCAAACATATACCTTCGCCCCGCCAGGCGTTTAATGATTTGAAGCGTTGTTTGCACCCGTGGAGCTTTTCTGCTATCGTACTCCCTGTTGCCGAATTCACAAAGCCTGGCACCCAATTTTGGTAATGCATTATTGTTAAGCATGGCAACCTTTTTACATTCATCTAGCGCTCTAAATGAACCTGCAAACCTATCCCTACCTGAACTGCCTTACTTTTTGAAGAGATATCCTGATTGTTTACATCGATGCCAATATTTGTATTTTTTGTGGCCCTGTAACCGACAGTAAATTCAATACCTACACTTGAATTAAAGTAAACAACAGGACCGGCATTGAAAGAATAACCATACCTGGTTGCTTTGCCAGGGTGTGTGCTTCCTACGCCGAAACTATAATTTGCTTCTGTAAACACATTGATCCTTTTATCAGTACCTAAGTAATAATATCTAAGAAAGGGTCCAAAATCAAACCAACTTATCTTTGAATACCCACCACCCACTTCAGCAGCATAATGCGCATCATCATAGGTTAACCCCGCCTTCATCCCGGCGGCAAGTTTATCTATAATAAAATAGCCAATATTGGGAGCTAGTGAATACTTTACCTGGTAATTAGTGACTATACCGGTTGATGTTTTTACTTCCACATTGGTAGAGGAAAAATTGGCACTGCCACCTACGAGCCAATTGCCTTTTGTTATTTGGCCGTAGCCTGCAAATGTGATTTTCACAAAAATTAAAAGCAGTATTGATATTTTCATTAAGGGGTATAAATTTTTTTAGAAGCTTGATAGGGTTGTTTACTACGATTGTTTTTGCTACAGACAGGCTATACATTGCTGGTCAAGCCCCACATGCAACAAAAATTTTGTTGTGTGGTAAAGGAACGTCCAACGCCGTCTTGTGTATCGTGAATGTATAAAATAGTTTTGCTATCAAAACATGCTATGTCATTAAAATTAGATGTAACCCCTGCAATGTTTGATAAGATATTACAATGGCAGCAAAGCGGCCTGACCCAAAAAGCTTACTGTGAGCAGCAAGGTATAGCTTATCATGTGT
>JBBQEA010000389.1:0-2877 GCA_038320245.1 Chitinophagales bacterium
AATGGCAGAGGAACTGGACGTATTTAAAAAATCCTTAGAGGGACTAAAAGTTAAATCTCCAGGCACAAAATCTCCAGGATATAAAGGAATACCATTGGGTGTGCCGAATGAATAAAGTTCAGAACTCCTGACTTAGCGTAAAAAGCTACGTCGCCATTTTGTAGTAGAGCCTAAGATTGGTATCTGGATAAATGGCATTTTGCTTATTCAAAATATTACACATTTCTTTTGCTGCTATGTTCTCTCTGGGTGTCGAGAGTGAATAAAGTTCAACCGTTAAAGTGTTGTTCTGATAATTGGGGATAAGGTTTATGTTTGTCTTGATTATGCTTTTTGCAAGCATGCGCTTTTCATCTATACTTCTGGAATAATACGGTGAGAGAAGGTTTGCAAATGAAGTTTCGGCACGGTAGCAGATCATTTTGATAATATTTTGGACGTGTTTGCTTTCAAGGTGCAGCCTGTTGTACCTGCTTTGTTCGGGCATATCTTTAACTTTTATTTTGTACGATAAAGCATTTCTTTCATCCAACATTGTTTGTTCCTGTCCTTTTAGTTCTTCCATTTCTTTTTCCAGCATTACCTGTCGGGCATTGTTCTTTCCTGATTCATCCAATTTTCCGTTTATGTTTTCGTGTTCCAGGTTGTATAACCGGGCAAGTCTCCGGCTGATTTTTTCCCTGGTTTTCTTCAGCCTGTAATCCAATCTATTGTACTCCGGGTTAACAACCTCGAAGTCTGCATCTATTTGTTCTATTGCATGTTGTGCCATTTTGTCAAAGGCGTAATCCTGGCGCATATAACGAAAGAAGTTCTCTTGTGACCACCGGGCAAACATATGAAGGGCTATATCTTTCATGTCAAGTTTTTTGTTGGTTGTCACAATGCTTGTTTGATGCCCACTTTCGGTTTTTCTTCGAACTTCCCGTAAGCTGATATCGTTTATTGTCACATCTTTTTCGGCAAGCAGCATTTGGGTCTCAACACCTTCTATAAATATTTTGGTTGGCTTGAAATCTCCATCTTGCCATAAATCGGTTACATTTTTTCTATAGGTAATTACAGCAACCCTGTAATCGTTCCATAATTGTTTAAAAAAAGCGGGGCTGTATGCTTCACGGTCGAATACGAGGGTAAACCTTGGCAAGTGCTTATCGGCAGCCAATTCTTCAACTGAGTATTTACACGGTATGTCTTCTATCAACCTGGGGATTATTTCGTTTGATATTGCTGATTGTAATTTCTCGTTGACATTGCCTGTGACATAAAAGTAGGGCATCCCAGACTTGTTGTTTACCCAAAATTCTTGCATCCCGGGCAGGCACAGCTTCTGTCTTGATACATGTTTCTTCCCCAATATTGCTTTATATCCATGATAGACTTGTATGTGCCCATCAATGTAATAAAACTCATTTTCTTCAATTTCGTTCCATTGAACAACAAGTGATTTGTTCCATTCAATTGCTTTTTCCTGCCTGCTTATCTGTTTTAATTTTGACCGGACACACTTTACTTCGGGAATCCTGTCGATACCAAGCAATTTCCCAAATTCCCCGGGGCTTACTTGTTTTAATTGTTCCGGGTTTTTAATACGGCACAAATACATGAACGCCAGCAGAAGTACAATAAAATTAATATAGTAGTAGCCTTTTTTTAGTTCTTCATAATGCTGCTGAAAACTAAACAGGCCTGTTTCTATAAGAAATGGCAGCAAAAACAAAACCCCACCATTGGGTAAACTTTGGCAGGCTTCAAATTTTATTGGGGTTTGGTCTAACTCATGGTTCGTGGCTTTGCTGCGGTCTTCAATATTAGTTGCACCTATGCCAAATATACCCGACAAGAGGATATCAAATCCGTTCCTCTCATTGGGTCCGCTGCAACGATCTTGTTCATTGCCGTGATTAGCGGAGAGACCATTTTTTTTTAATCGTCCCCTTTTTTATATGGTAACGTAAAGCTCCTTCGGTAACACCTAGTAGTCTGGCAACATCATTTACCGAATAAAAATCAGAGATCATTTTTTGGGCCTGCGCCAAAACCTCATTGGTCAATTTATGGCAACTGCCCCGGTTATCCGGCCTGTTAAAAAACCAGTCGCTACCTTTCTCCCGAAGCGCTTTTGCGTAACGCTGGATATTGCGGTTAGAAACACCTAATGTCCGCGCTATCTCAATGGGGGTGCAAAGACCTGTCGTTACAAGGTTGCCTGTTATGTAACGATAATTGTTCACATCGCCTTTGCTGTGGCAGAAAATAGGGGATCCATTATGGAGATAATAAACAAAATCATCTTTTTCAAAAACGCCAACACTACTATTTATTAACCGGGTTGTTGGCGGGAATAGCGGTAACTGCATTTGCATGGCATCTATTTTTTTTATCATGCAATTTGCGACTTTTTTATTTACGATCCAATCTTTTCTATGCCCTATTTTTAGCGGATCGGGTCAGGAGTTCTGAACTTCATAAAAGTTAATAGTAATCTGATAATTTAAAGGAATAAAAATGGAAAAATTAATTAAATATTTGTAAATAATTCAAGCTGGACCTATTTAAGACATTATATTTGCAATTCATCCATCGCCTTGAAAAAGGCTTTACACCTTTGCAATATTTTGGATGACCACATTTCCTGCATTGATAACCGTTATCACACCACTTGATGTCAGCAAGGTAACGTTACAAACTTCATCACCAGAAAATGCATTATGGAACTTGATTGAGTTCACGCCTTTAAATTGATTTCTTTCATTCATGATATTAATGTAACACTATAAAAATATTGGGCAGTCTAAACGTCTATACCAAAAAAGTTATATCAGTAAGTGGAAAAGTAGCTCATGAGCTACTATCGCATGCACATTTAGTCGATTC
>JBBQEA010000390.1:0-2873 GCA_038320245.1 Chitinophagales bacterium
TTGTAGCTGCTGTTACAAAAACTTTAAAAGGTAATGGTAAAGTTACTTTGGTAGGTTTTGGTACTTTTTCAGTTTCTAAAAGAGCTGCCCGTAATGGCCGTAACCCACAAACTGGTGCGGTTATTAAAATTAAAGCTAAAAAAGTAGCTAAATTTAAAGCAGGTAAAGAACTAGCTGAGAAGCTGTAAGGATTGCAACCAAATCACTAAAAAGCAAGATATATTTTGTATGTCTTGCTTTTTTCATCTTGTCAATAACAAATTAAAATATCAATATCATGGGACGTGGAGACATCAAAACAAAGAAAGGAAAGATCACTAAAGGATCATTCGGAAAATCAAGGCCAGCTAAACCAGCAAAGAAGGCTGCTGTAGCAAAAAAAGCTGAATAGACTAAAATATTACAGGTTGATAAGTTGACAGAAAAGCAGTCAACTTATCAACATTAAAAATTTGTATCTGCAACACCCTTGTTGATCACGTAAGTATTAAAAAAAATCTCCGCCTTTCCACTTTTATTTCCAGCCGAAGCAGTTTTTTTAGTTTCGCTTCCATCATCAAAATCAAAAGTTACTCCCTTCGGTAATTTGTAATCTTTGGTGTTAAACGTGAAGATAATTTTATCCGGCAAGCCATATCCAACATATTTCCCGTACGACATTTCCAATTGGTAACTCCCATTCAATCTTGTTGTAGTCTTCGCTTTCTTAATAATATTTTTGTCCGCATCAATGTACAATGTTGATAAAACAACATCTGCATTATCATCGAGTGGCAACAATTTAATTACCCTTACATCAATGCCTCCAATCTTATCAACACCAGCATCTATGATGGTATAATCATTACCACTTAATATTGAGCTTAGGTTGATGCTAACAGCACCTTTGGGCACAAACGAAATACCTTTTTCATTTTTTATTTTTAGCTTATTGGGCTTTTTAAAATAAATTTTAACCTCTGCTTCCGGTACTTTTAAAAACGTTACGTTTGTTTTCATACTGCCGGTGGCCTCATAATCATTCACTTTATCCATGATTGATTTTACCTTTTTCAATAATGCTGTAGCATCCTGTGCCTGCGATGACATTGATAAAAAAAATAATCCCGTACAAAAAAATAATTGTTTTAAAGCTTTCATATTGTTACTAATTTTCTTCTGGTTAAAAATTTATGATAAGATATCCTTTCTGTTAAAAACTGCAACAGAGGCCCATACAATCACCACGATGTGACCAATTAAAATGATCAGACTTTTTCGGATAGCAGGCCAGTTTTCAAGGCTTCCTTTTATGGGCACACCATCTGCACTAGTGGCTATATAGAAAAAACCTTTCCAGCCAACGAGGTAAGAAGTGAAAAGAAAAGGCTTTACATTTCTATCAATTATCGGTACGCTGATGTTTGATATGATGGTACAAACAATCACGATGCACACAGTAGCAATAATTGGTCCGATTGAATTCTCGGCAAATATTGAAAGGAATAGAGACAAAGCTGCTATCACGGTTAGTGCCACTGTTGCATAGCCGAATGCTGCAAAATAGCGCCATAAAATATCATCTTTGGTTATCTGCATTATTTGTGATTCCTCTCCTTTTACCCTAAAGATTAGCATGTCATCTGCACCAAATACAAGCAGGCTCATAAACAATGCTGTGATGGCCATCCATAGTAATAAAAATATAGTGAAGATAGTTGCTGCAGCAAACTTTACCAGTATCAATTGAGTACGGCTGATCGGCTTTGAAATTAACAGCCGCAATGTACCCATATTAGCTTCGCCAGAGATGGAATCTGCTGCAATCAATGCTACCAATATCGGCACCTGTATCAGCAGTGTGTTTAAAATGATATAACACATGAAATAGCCGTTGATAGCTTTAGATTTATCCAGTTCAAAACTATCCTTTACACTCTGTAATACAAGGTCCATGTAGCTTTGGCCATCTGCCTTAAATGCAAACTGAAATATGGCTACAATTGCGAATATGGCTGCAAAGGCAATGTAAGTACGAGGTCGCTTGGAAATTTTAAATAACTCAATTTGTAAAAGGTTCCACATGGCCGTTGTTGGTTGTAAGAGATAAAAAATAATTTTCTAAAGAGTGACTGGAGTTTACAGAAAGCAACTGAATATTCATTGCCACCAGGTCGTTTATTAATTGCGGTACCAATTCTTTATTCATCATTAATTGCAAGGATTTACCGGGCTGCAAATAAGCTGCCCAACTGGAAGTGGCGAGCTTTTCCGTTGCCGCTTCATTATCAACTGCGTCAATATCAATTACGGTATGCGAGGGATCCAATAATTCCGCAACATTGCCTTCTACTATTTTTTGTCCCTTATGAATGATGATCATCCGGTTGGCTATCACCTCAATCTCACTTAATAAGTGAGAGGAGATTAAAACAGTTTTTCCCATTTCTTTACTTAGCCGCATTATCAGGTTTCGTATATCTGCAATACCCTGCGGATCTAACCCATTAGTAGGTTCATCTAAAATAATCAATGCAGGATTGTGAACGAGTGCAACAGCAATACCAAGGCGCTGTTTCATACCCTGACTAAATGTTTTTACTTTATCCTTTGCCCTATCAGCCAATCCTACCATTTGCAATTGATTCATCAGCAGTTGGCGGGTAACTTTTACGCCGCTCATTCTGGCAAAAATGGAAAGGTTGTCATAAGCATCCAGGTATTTGTATAAATCTGGCTTTTCAATAACAGCACCTATAGTCCGCAGTATTTCTGAGCGATGAGTGCTTAGTCTTTTATCAAAAATATTTATCTCTCCTCCTGTTGGTGCTATTAAAGTAAGCAACATTCTGATGGTAGTAGATTTTCCTGCGCCATTTTGACCCAAAAAACCA
>JBBQEA010000391.1:0-2700 GCA_038320245.1 Chitinophagales bacterium
GCTAACGTTTATTTGTATAATAATAAATGCACAAAAGCAAATTTTAGAATAAATTTCAGGGAAACAAACCAACACCTACATTATAACGAAGAAAATTTTGGTGTTATAGTTGATTTACCCAGCAATGGGTATTGTTTTAAGTTAGAGTAGTTATGAATGTTAAGTTAAAACCTGTAAACATAAAATCATACATTATTGCACTTGGCGAAAGCTGGGCTTACCACATGGGACACTTTTTATCTGATAGAAAATATGGGGCAAGTAGTTCAGCCCTGTTTGAACAAGGGCAAAATTACAACAATGGCAGTCCGCTGCCGGGATTAAGCAGCCATTTGAATTTGTTGGAAGATTTTAGTTCTCAAAGAACAAATGATCCTTTTTTCTGCATACCACAGGGGTTGTTTTATGATTTAATTGATAATCGCAATGATAGAGCCGCAACAGGAAATGTTATTCTTCCAAATGATAACGCAATAAATTATACTAATCAGCAATTTTACAATGCTTTAGAATCCGACATCAAATCACTTCCTTCTTATCGTATACGGTTATTAAACCAAAACACAAATAATCAAGCAGGGGTTACCCCATTGTTTACATACTATAACTACTAAATAGGATTTAAATGAGGCCAATTCTTTTTGCAGCATTCGGTATTATAGTATTGAGTTCAACTACTTGTAAAAAAATAGGATGTGCCGAGACTATATTCAACTTCGAGGCCAAGGCAATAATCATGAATAATAAAGAAAGTTTTAATTTAGGTGATACACTGTTTCTTACAATTACATGCCTGGTATTGCAAAAAAATAATAATGTAGGCCAAAATATAGCTTTTAAGAAAGCGGCAAATCTTGGAACTTCAATTGGTTTCGGGGAGTTAATACAACCGGAAGTCAAAGAAGCTGCAAACGATTTTAACTTTATACTATTGAAAGGTCGGGTTGCAAATAATCTTAATACTAATGCAATAAGGGAGTACATATTTTCAGAAAATGACTTTTCATATAATTTAACTCTAGGTATCATCCCAAAAAAGAGAGGAATATTTAGCATAGGCTTATCTAATGCGAACAACGTGTACAGAGTTGATGATAAATGTACTAAAGCGAACTATAGAATTTTCTTTGATGCAACTGAGCAACACTCATATCTTCTTAAACAGGTTCTTGGAGTAGAACCTCCAGCACCACCAAATGGCACATATTTTTTTAAAGTGGAGTAAACAAAAATTATATTTTCAATTATAGCTTCAATGACCTTGCAGCAACACGCCTTATGGAACCGGCAATGCAGGTACCAAATCTGAAATTATTGCACTTGGAGAAAGCTGGGCATACCACATGGGACATTTTTTATCTGATAGGAAATACGGGGCAAGTAGTTCGAGGTTGGTTAAGCATAAAGCATGATAGCCACTAAATAACAGGAAGAAGTAAAAGTGTCGCACTTCGCAAGTGTGAGAGGGCACGCAGCAACGGCTGCATCCACAAAGTGTTAACGCCGGTTACCAAAATTTTTAATCTTCATTTATTTAATGCTGGCAAAAAGAATAAAATATGCTTTGGATGTACCTGAAAGTTAAAGCCAGGCGATAGAACCAAGAACTATTTCGCATAATTTCGTCTGCATACTTATAATTAGCCGAAGAAGTTTATGAAGAATATTTTTAGTTTTTTAGTTGTCATATGCTCTGCTCTTTTCATTCCTAATGCAATTACTGCCCAGGGCGTCGACTCCATGATGGGCGTACTGGCTGACCAATACCCACAACAAAAAGTATATGTTCATTTTGATAAAAGTGTGTACCGCCCCGGTGAAACCATTTGGTTTAAAGCCTACCTGTTTGCCGGTTTTGAACCATCAGGTTTTAGCAAGAATTTTTTTGCTGAATTGATTGATAAGAATGGAACGGTGTTACAACGAAAAGTGTATCCTGTTGTTGAAGCCTCTGCTGCCGGAAATTTTGAGTTGTTACCTACGCAAAACAATTATGTATTTTTTAGAGGCTATACCAGTTGGATGATGAATAGTGATACGGCTTTTATATTTAAAAGAGATATAGCCGTTGTATCTGGTCCTTCAAATAACATTAAACAGGCACCTGAAGTTTTAGTAACACAACTAAAACTATTTCCTGAAAGTGGCGATTTGGTAAACGAGGTTGAAAGTGTGGTAGCTTTTATGGCTACTGATGGCAGAGGAAAGCCGGTACATGTAACAGGTGAAATCAAAAATTCGAAAGGTGAAACCATAACCAATTTTAAAGCTCAGCACGATGGCATGGGCAGCTTTTTATTGGCACCTGCGCCTAACGAAACCTATACAGCATTTTATACTGATGAATTTGGAAAACAGGGATCAGTAGTATTGCCTGCGGCTAAGGCAAAGGGAATTGTTTTGCAAATCAGTTCACCGGGCAACAAAAAAGTTTTTATTGTAAAACGCGGTGCCATTTCAGAAGGATTGGAATCTGTAAATATTGTTGCACACATGGCACAGCAAATCATTTACAAAGCTAAGGTGCCGTTGAAAGAAACCATCTTAAACAGTGGAGCTATACCAACCAGCGAGCTACCTACAGGGATAATGCAGGTGACCGTTTTTAGCGAACGTTGGGAGCCCTTAGCCGAAAGGGTAATTTTTGTAAATAATGATAATTACAGGTTTGCTGCAACCTTAACTACACCTATTACCAGC
>JBBQEA010000392.1:0-2655 GCA_038320245.1 Chitinophagales bacterium
AAATTATCGACTTATTTCTTCTTTGTTGCGTTACCTATAACTCTTTTGCAAACATAAGGCTGCCGAATATATTAAATAACAACATGGTGTTGCAGCAAAATGCAGATGTAGTACTCTGGGGATGGGCTGCGCCCGCTGAGAAGATTTCTATCCTAACATCCTGGGATAATAAAACATAGTCCGTAGTGGCAACACAAGATGCCAACTGGAAAATCATTATTAAAACACCATCAGCAGGCGGTCCTTATACCTTAACATTTAAAGGGAATAATAAAATTGTTTTAAAAAATTTAATGCTTGGTGAAGTATGGGTTTGTTCCGGCCAGTCAAACATGGAATTTTCACTAAAGAATGGCATCAAGGAAATACAAAATGAATTGCCCACTTGCTACAATAAAAATATACGATTTTGCCGCGTCAGCAAAACAACCTCAGCATTTCCGCAGGATAATTGTGATGCAAACTGGACGGTTTGCGATTCTAATTCTCTAAAATATTTTAGTGCAGTATCCTATTACTTTGGTAAAAAATTAAATAAAGAATTAGATGTTCCCATTGGCCTAATTGGCAGTTACTGGAGTGGCACCGGCGCAGAAGTATGGACGCCGGAAAATATTGTGAACAATGATACTGCTTTGAAAAGTGCTGCTGCAAAATTGGATAATATTGAGGCATGGACTAGAACGCCAGGCGCAGCTTACAATGGGATGATTTCGCCAATAACTAATTATGCAATTGCAGGAACTATCTGGTACCAGGGGGAAACCAATACAAAAACAGCACAAACTTATGGCAAATTATTTAGCGATATGATTGATTCATGGAGAAAAAAGTGGGGGTATGATTTCCCCTTTTATTATGTGCAGATTGGACCCTTTAAATACCCCCGTTATAATGTTGCAGCATTGCTGCGGGAAGCGCAAACACAAACTATGCATTATAAAAACGTAGGAATGGTGGTAATATCAGATTTGGTAACGGACACAACAGAGAGTATTCACCCGCAAGATAAACATGATGTTGGTGCAAGGCTTGCCAACTGGGCGCTGGCAGAAACATATCATAAAACAGGTATCATTTATAAAAGCCCAATGTATGCAGCAATAAATATCGAAAAGAATAAAGCTGTCATTTCATTTGACAATGCAACAAGCGGCTTGCAGGCCAATGGCAAAGTTAAAGAATTATATATTGCGGGAGGAGATAAAATATTTCATCCTGCAGAAGCAAAAATTGATAAGGATAAATTGGTGGTATGGTGCAAGAATGTTATGCAACCTGTTGCTGTACGCTATGCATTTGGCAATACTTCAATAGGGAATTTATTCAGCAAAGATGGATTGCCGGTAAACGCATTCAGAACAGATAATTGGGAAATAAATACTGATGAAATAAAATGATAAAAAAATGCAATCTTTAAAACAAGATAAAACAAATTGGAGACGCAGTGACATTTATAACTTAATTTAAAATGAAGGTATCATATACTATAAATGCACTTTCTTCGGATGTTACAGATCAGTTAATGGAAATCAAAAGAGGTGATATGCCAACGGTGGTTATATATGCCACAGATTATTTAAAAGCGATAAATAATTTCTTTAAATATGGCTCATGAAGCAAGGGGTATACTGACGGGAATTCAAACAGGCGAAATATGTTTTAGCTATCCTGAGTTCCATAAAAGGGCAGCAGTCTTAATGTGCAGCCGAAATGCTTCAAAAGAAGACATTCAACACGCTATGTTATCAATGAAAAAAAAGAAGTAGAGCCTGCCACCTATATTACGCATTGGGTTATATTTGATAGCATAAAAAATGAATTTGAACACGGGCTGGAACTTGCAAATGGTGTTATAAAAGCAGTAGCTGAAATGACCTGATATTTTATTTGTAACCACTTTAGATTTCCGATATTTTTTTTACTTTTAAAAGTCCCAACACATGCGAAAATTAAGCTTCCTCTCATTTTTATTTTTGCTGATTCAATTCAGTGGTTTCTCCCAAAACCAGAAACATCCGGGAGAATCTCTTCCCATGGCCAAAGTCCCGGTCGATATTGCTCCAGGCCCATGCGAACCAACCTGGCAATCATTGGGCGATCATTTTAAAACGCCCATATGGTTCCGTAAGGCCAAAATTGGAATGTGGCTTCATTGGGGGCCTCAATCAGTGGGTGAAGATGGCGACTGGTATGCCAAATGGATTTACATGCAGGATTTTGCCGACGATGAGCACCAGTCGGTTTATCGTAATCACCTTACAGTATTTGGACATCCGTCCAAATACGGATACAAGGATATACTTCGGTTATGGAAAGCTGAAAAGTGGAATCCTGATAAGCTGATGGCGCTCTATAAACGGGCTGGCGCCCGATACGTCATTGCACAGGGGATGCACCATGATAATTTTGATCTATGGAACTCAAAATACCAACCGTGGAACTCTGTTAAAATTGGTCCACATCGCGATATTGTCAGCGGATGGAAAAAAGCAGCGGATAAAGCGGGCATGAAATTCGGGATTGCCTTTCATGGAGACTATGCACTGTGGTGGTTTCAGGATGCCTTTCTGAACGACCTGGAGGGGCCGCTAAAAGGAGTGCCTTACGATGGCGCTCAGAATTATGATGGAAAAGATACTTGGTGGAAAAAGA
>JBBQEA010000393.1:0-2642 GCA_038320245.1 Chitinophagales bacterium
CAGCTTCCACATCTGCGGTTGGGTTTAAACGCACATACATTTCTGATGCGTTTGCATTTTGAACGCAGGAAAACATTACTGGGTCCGGCTTGTCATACACATCGCCATACACAAAATCATTTACCACGCCAACTACATTAAACATAGCGCCGCTTGTATCTCCGTCCCAATGAAATGTTTTACTAACAGCGCTGCCTTTGCCAATCAGTTGCTCAAACGCTTTTGTGATAATTACATTTGTTTTTTTAGATGATATACTGTCTGTTTCCACAAAGTCTCTGCCTGCAAGCATTTTTAAACCGTACACATTCATAAAGCCAGGCGACACACGGCGGGTTGATACCAGCACCTGGCTGTTTGAAGGTTTTCCGTCCCACATAAGACCGCCTGTATTATTTCCATTATACAGTTCAGAATAATCAGTAAGCGCAAGATTTTGAATAACACCTGTGCTTAAAAGGTCTTGCTTTATTGCACTATAATTTTTATTGAATTCATCATTTGTATTTATCTCCAGCAAATTGTTTTTATTAAAGCCGAGATTCCTGTTTTTTACATGCTGTATCTGCTGGTAAATAATAATAGTGCTGATAATAAGTATGATGGAAATGCTGAACTGCAACACCACCAATCCTTTTCTTATAAGCGCGGCGCTATTATCTTTTAATTTCAATCCTTTTAAAACAAATGCCGGGTTGAATGATGATAAATAAAATGATGGATAACTGCCGGCAAACAAGCCGCAGGTTAAAGCAATCAGCGCCAATGCTACTATATGAAGTGGATTAGTTAAACCCAATACAAGATTTTTTTGTACAAGCAAATTGAATGCAGGCAATACAAGCGACATGATAAGTATGGCGAGTATTGCAGATAACGCTGCCATCAATATTGCTTCACCGATAAACTGAAAAATTAAATTTTGTTTGCCAGCACCAAGCACTTTTCTTACACCTACTTCTCTTGCCCGTTTTTCACTGCGTGCCGTGGCAAGATTCATAAAGTTGATGCATGCAATTAATAATATAATCCAGGCAATGATGGAGAAGAGATGCACATATTCAATTTGACCACCGCCGGTTTGCACACCATTGTCAAATTCAGCACGTAAATGCCAGTCGTTCATGCAGAATAAAAAGGGAACTGCATTTGCTTTCGGTTCTCTTTTTTGAATAAAGCCAACCAATAATTTATTGACAGACGCAGGCGAAACATTTGGCTTCAATTCAACATAAGTTGATAAACAATTATTGCCCCATGATTCAGCCCAGGGGCTTTCATCATACCAAATCTTAAATGGAGCAACCCATTCAAAACGCACAGAAGAATTTTGCGGAATATCTTTTATAACGCCTGAGATTATATTATCCTGTTTGTTATCAAGGCGGACTTTTTTTCCAACCACATTTTTATCACTAACAAAAAACTTTTTTGCCGTTGCTTCAGTAATAACCATTGAATACAGTTGCGAAAAAGCGCTTGCAGCATTGCCCTGCACAAACGGGAAACTGAACATGCTGAACAATGATGCCTCTGCATAATTACCCGTTGCATACATTGACTTATCACCAATAGTAAACAGCTTCGATGCACCATTTTGAGTCATTCTGCAGGTGTTAGCAATACCGGAAATTTCAGCCTGCATTGCCGGCCCCATTAATGCGGGTGTTGAGCCAAACGTAGCAACATAAACATCATACTTTTGATTTTCGCGAACATAGTATAAGCTGCCTTTTTTTGCATTAAACTGGTCATAGTTCAATTCATCTTCCACCCATAAAAAAATTAAACCGGCACAGGTAACGCCAATGGCCAAGCCAAAAATATTTAAGAAACTGTAGCCTTTGCTTTTCCAGAGATCGCGGAAAGTTGTTTTAAAGAAATTTTTAAGCATGTGATAATTTTTAAATTATATTTTACGATAATGTTTTCCTTCACGACTGAAAATTTACCATTCACATTTATTACTCCGTTCTCAAACTCTTAACCGGGTTTGCTATCGCTACTTTTATTGATTGAAAACTTAATGTAACCAGGGCTAGCAGCAAAGCAATAACACCCGCCAACACAAACATCCACCATTGAATATGGATGCGATACGCAAAATCCTGCAACCATTTATTCATAACCAGCCAGCCAACAGGTATTGCAATAAGCATTGATAACAAAACGAGTTTTAGCAATCCGCCACTCAACATGGCAACCAGGTTTTGCACACTTGCACCAAGTACTTTTCTTATCCCTATTTCTTTTACACGCTGCTCTGTGGTAAATGTGATAAGGCCAAACAATCCAAGACACGCAATGCAAATAGTAAGTATGGTAAAGGAAAGCAATACCTCTCCCTGCTTTTCTTCCGCAACATATTGTGCAGCAAAATTCTTATCTAAAAAATGATATTCAAAAGGAGACTCGTGGTCAAATTTTCTGAAAGTCTGTTGCAGGAATTGTAATGTTTGCGGGATGTTATGTGAACTTAAACGAACGTACACATTGTCCCTGTCATTCGCAGACTGCGGCATTTGCATGATAATAGGTTCTATCTTATGCTGCAGGGAGTAAATGTGAAAATCACGAATCACGCCAACAATCTTTGAATACAATACAGTCCCTGCAGAATCTAGCCCGGTTTGAATGCGTTT
>JBBQEA010000394.1:0-2635 GCA_038320245.1 Chitinophagales bacterium
GTTTTGTAAACCATCGTTAAGTACCCCATCAACAACGATTGGTACTTCACGGTTTGCAGTTCTGGCACTTTTACCAAGGCTTGTTAATACCTGTTCTGTTCCGTTATAAATATCGCCGCCTACTTTTAAATCCCATAAAAAGCTAAGGCTCCAGTTTTTGTATCTTATGGTATTTAATGTACCTAAAGTAAAATCAGGGTTTCTGTCGGCAATAAGCTGGTTGCCACCATTCACTAAGGGTAAACCATTTGCTGCAGAAATCAATATCTGTCCGGCCGTGTTACGCTGGTATGTAGAACCGGTGATTGTTCCGGTTGAGTTATTTCTGATTAATCCGCCTCTTACATTTGAAATGTAAGTATCAGAGTTATAATAATCGTTAAACTGGCCTATTGATTCAGGCAGTGTTAACACTTTACTCCAGTTGTGTGTAAAATTGAAATTGATATTCCAGTTAAAATTTTTCTTTTTAACCGGTGTAAGGTTTAAAGTCAGTTCCACACCCTCATTGCGTAATGAAGAAGAGTTTGTAGTATTTAAAACCGCCGTGGTTGCATAACTGGCTCTGAAGCCCTGGCTTATCTGATCGGTATTAAGTGTATTGTAGTAAGCAGCTTCTAATGATATCCTGTTGTTTAAAAATCTCATTTCGGTACCAACTTCATAAGTTTGTTGTTTTTCAGGCACCAGGTCGGGGTTGTTATTTGTAAAGCCTAAAGTGTATGTTATACCTGGATAAGAATTACTGCTTTGATTGTTTACAAAAAACCGCTGGTTTGAATATGGATCATTTAACCTGGCAGTATGCGCAAGAGATGCCCTCAATTTAAAATAGTCTAAAATATTCCCTCTTTTAAGTACAGGAAAAATGTCAGATACAATTAAGCTTAAACTGGCACCGGGGTAATGGTATTTATTATTTTTAACCGGAATAGGAGATGCTTTTTCAAAACGTTGTGAATAGGTCACAAAAGCCACATCCTTATAACCTAAAGAAGCTTCTCCAAAATAAGCGATCTCTCTAAAGATTTTTAAATTAGGCAAACCCGCTACGTTTCTAGATAAGCGTGTTCTTGAGTTAGGAACGGTAAGGCTGCTGTCGGTTGGATCATAACCGGTAACCACGCTTCCGTATTTGTATAATTTACCTCCCACAATAGAATCGGCAATATGGTTGCCCACCACTGCAAATTGTTCAGTTTGAAAATCCTGCCACATCGTACCAACGAGTAACCTGCCGCTGAATCCTTTCCAATCTTTTTTAGCAGTTGCGGTAATGGTGTGGTTGTACCCTTTATAGGTAGTATAATAATTTTCCAATGTACCCAAGGTTGATGCTGTAAGGTAATAGGATTGTGGGTGAATTAAAATGTATCCATCTGTTTTGTAAGTGTCATACCCAAATCTTCCGGCAACGCTTAACCAGGAGAAAGGCTTGATATCAATACCCAAAGTAGATATTATTCTCGTGGTAATATCTCCCATTATATTGTTTTTAGAACTCCATATCGGGTTATCGAAATCTGTATTGGGATTGGCATTAAAGAGTGTCACTTTTCCGCCGTAATCATCCTGGTAATTGCGTATATCATTATTGGCAGGCCATTGATATAAACTCATTAAATACGAAGAAGAACCTTTTGTTGGTTTTTTATTGTCTGCACGGGAATAAGCCACAGAAGGGGTAATGGTAATGTATTTACCAATTTTAGTTGTGTTGGAAATTCTTCCGCTGTATTTGGTATAGTAATTATTAGGAACCACACCACTGTTGTTCAGGTATTGGCCCGAAACCCTGAAAGCCACATTCTTTATTCCAAATTCCAGCCCTAAATTATGGGTTTGAGAAAAACCAGTTCTGAAAAAATGATGTAAATTATCATACAATTGGGTACCTGCGGGCCATTTGGGGCCAAAGGATGTAAACTGGCCTAAAGGATTAGGAACTCCATTACTGGCTCCTGGCCCATAATCATTATTTACATCTGCAAACCTGGTCAATTTCTGCATACGGAAATTATTATCGTAGGTAACCAATATTTTTTTTCCGGTGGCTTTTGCTTTTTTTGTTGTAATTATTATTGCACCTGAACTTGCCTGGCTGCCATATAATGCCGTAGCCTCCGGGCCTTTTAAAACGGTTACAGATTCAATATCATTGGGGTTTAAATCTGCAATACGGTTTGTGTTATCAATATTTCTGTTGGCTCCGTCAGATGCAAGGCCAATACCGCTGCCACCCTGTGAGTTTGAGTTGAAAGTTGTGTTATCTGCCACTACTCCATCAATTACAAAAAGAGGTTGGTTGGTACCGGATAAACTATTAAAGCCTCTTAAAACAATACCTGAAGAAGCTCCGGCTGTACCAGTTGTAGGGGTTACACTAAGACCAGCAACCCTTCCTTGTAAACTGTTTATAAAATTCTCTCTTTGCGTTCCGGCTATCTCCGATCCTTTAACTGTTTGCACCGAGTAGCCAAGTTCACGGGCGTTCCTTTTAATATCCATCGCTGTTACAACTACTTCATCCATGGTAACATCTTTTGCCACCATATTTATGGTAACCGCACCTGCATCTTTTACTTTGGTTTGCTGCGTGCCAAAATTAATGGAGCTTATTACCAGTACATCGCCC
>JBBQEA010000395.1:0-2581 GCA_038320245.1 Chitinophagales bacterium
CCAAGGCGGTTTTCAAAAGTGGTGTTCCACCCAAAGTTGAATGTTGTTTTATCATCGATATAAAGAAATAGTTTAGGATTGAATGTATACCGTTCAAACTTAGGAATGGCAGGAAATGAAATGTTTGCCGGGTCGTAAGCATTATTGGTATTTCTTGAAGCAAATAGTGTTACGCCAACTCTTTTAAACTTTTGACCGTAGAAACTATTAATGTCGAGCCCGCCGACTGAGGTACCATTTATATGAAAGTTCAACTCCCTTTTATCTTTAGGAACTTTTGTTATTAAATTTATTAAACCGGCAATTGCCCCGCCTCCATATAGGATAGAGGACGAACCTTTGATAATCTCAACCTGTCGTAAATCAAGTGGCGGCGTTTGTAATAAACCCAATCCATTTGCTGCTCCGGAAAATAAAGGAAAGCCGTCTTTGAGAATTTGAGTATAACGACCATCTAAGCCCTGAATGCGAATACTTGCATTGCCACTCGTAGCCGAAGTTTGTTGTGTTTGAATGCCTGTACTTTCAGCCAGCAACATTCTTATATCACCTGGCCGCATGGTGGTTTCTTCATGTATTTCATCTGCAGCAATTACTTCCACTCTTGTTGGTGTGTTGTTTATGCTTCTACCTGCTCTTGTACTTGCTACTGTAACTTCATCCAATTCGTCCGGATCAACCTCTATAAATATTTCAACCGTATCAGTAGCTTTTAAAGGAAATACAAATGTTCGCTCCTCGTCTTTGTAGCCCACGTTGGTGATTTCAATATTTTGTTTACCACCAGGAATATTATTGATAGCCACGACACCAGCATTGTTTGCAAGACCTGTAAGATGTAAACTTTTTATTTGGACTGTTGCCATGGGTAAAGGTTGTTTTGTCTGTCCGTTCCTGATGACTGCTTTGAAAGAATTTTGTGCCAGCGTAAATAAAGCAAGCAATAAAAAGATGGTGATGATAGGGTTCATTAAAAGCCTGTTTTTTGAAGAGGTCTGTTTTTTTAATCGGCGGTTAATTAAATAAGGTAAGCACAGTTTGTGATGTAAACAGCTATGTTGCTACTTAGCGGTGGTGCATTGTGTACAGGGCTTTCTTCTATATTTAAATTTAATGGAGATGCGCTGGTAGTTGGATTCCAAAGAAGTATATTAAAAATCCCCCACCTTTATTTTGATGAGGGTTTAGATTTTTATTACAATCTTTTAAACAATAACATCTTTTCTTTAGCCTCAACGTTTGTTCGCAATTAACCAATTACTCATTTCCTGTATTTCTTTTGCCTGTGAATTAACGATGTTATTGGACATTGCTTTTAACTGTGCATTATCACCATGGTGCATATATGCTGAAGCATTGTCAATGGCTCCCTGGTGATGTACAATCATCAGCGTTGCAAAATCATTATCAATATTGCCTGTAATAATTTGTATATCTGCCATCTTAGCTCCTTTCATCATATTTTCCATTTGTTCTGCTGAAAAAGAAGGATCTGAATTATTAACTATTAACCCGGCAAGGATGGTATTAAACTGCGCAATTTCTGCCTGTTGTTCTGTAATAATCTTTTGTGCTGTTCGTTTTAAACTGTCGTTGCTGCCTGCCTGTATTTCTACATTAGACATATTGATTGCTCCCTGGTGATGCATGATCATCATTTTTGCAAAATCAATTTCTGGGTCATTGGTTTTGGACGTTGCCATCATTCTATTCATCATGGCGTGCATGCTGTCCATCATACGATTTTGGTCATGTGCCTGAAGTTGGAAGCCGTTATTATCGTTTTTGGAGCAGGCAGTAAAAAATAGAACTGCCGCAGCGATTATAAATAAAAACCTGTTTTTCATTTATACGATATTAATGGTTTAGAAATTGAAGAACTGCAAATTTTGAGACTGAGCTTCGTTTATAAGTATGTTTTAAGTATATCCTCAGCCAGCTATTGTTTTCAGCTTTTATTAGAGAGATAGTTTGTTCTACTTAGCTCCATTCTTAAAATGCACTGATGTTGTTTTAACCCTATTCTTTGTCAGGTAGGGTATACCCATTCAATTTTTTATACCAGTTATTGGCTTTGCAAATGGAATATTTAATCGGCCATTTGCAATGTGTGAATCCATATCAAATGCATAACTACCTCTCTAAATATTTCTAGTTTTTTATAATTCCATTTAATTGGTAAGCCGATAAACCTTACCCGTATTTTCTTTAGGCCCCTCGTTGCTGGTTGTGAGTACATAACTTTCACCGTTTCTGTCCTGGCCAAATGCCAACAGGTAGGCGCCTAATTCACCATTTTGCTCATTTTTTATAAACATTCTTTTGTACGGCCAATCGCTTCCTATGCGGTCGGCGGCAAAAATCACTCCCTTACTTTTGTCATGCGCCTGTGTCCATACACCAAAAAGATACTTGTCCTTCAATGCCGGAATACTGCTGCCGCTATAAACCACACCACCAATGGATACTATGCCTAAGCCATCTTTAAAGTTCATAGCGTTTTTAAATTCAATTACCGGTTCCACAAAAGCGTTGCCCATTTTATCTTTTACCGCACATGAATCAAATGGTTGCTTATTGT
>JBBQEA010000396.1:0-2566 GCA_038320245.1 Chitinophagales bacterium
GATTTGTTTCATTTGTTTTGCAAAGTAATGGCTGTAATATTATTTTACCAAAAAAATTTGTTGCCCCATTGGATAAATGGGGTGTTTTGCCCCCATCCTTTAAAGGGGAGTTATTCAATGATTCTAATAAAATCATAAAGCCCGAATTTTAAAAAGACTCGATACTTATGCCTAAACCGGGTTTATCGGTATAGATAATTTTTCCGTATTCAAAATTTACACCGGTTGCAATATCTTCTGCCAGCAACAATGGCCCATCCATATCTACATAATCCAGCAATGGTGCCAATTGTGCGATGGCTGCTGTTCCTACTGAACTTTCGTTCATGCAGCCAATCATTACTTTCATGTTTAATTGCCGGGCTTTTGTTATCATTCTTTTTGCAGGTGTAATGCCGCTGCATTTGGTGAGTTTGATATTAATCCCATGGAAATGTAGGTGACATTTTTCAACATCGTGTTCGCTTACACAGCTTTCATCGGCGATTAGCGGAAGCGGTGATTTTTCATATAGAACTTTCATGCCCTCCCAATTATCTTTTGCCAGTGGCTGCTCTACAAACTCTACACCCAATTCTTTTAACACGGGGATTTTCTCCAGCGCCTGTTCCAGTGTCCAGCCGGCATTGGCATCTACCCTAAAGACGGCATCGGTGTGTTTGCGCAAGGCTGTTACCATTTCAATATCGCCTGCTACACCAACTTTTATTTTATAAACGGGCCATGGCTTTTCCTGCATCTTTGCTACCATTTTTTCGATAGGATCAATACCAATCGTAAAATCTGTGACAGGGCTTTTGGTGATATCCAATCCCCATAATTCATGTAATTGTTTGCGTTTCATTTTTCCAAACAAATCCCAGCCGGCCATGTCGATGGCACAAACTAAGAAAGGATTTGCAGGCAATAAATGATGCAAGTAATGCCAATATCGTTCAGGATCGGAGAAGGCGAACTTTTCAATAAATTGCTTCTTTCGCTCCAGGTTTTCAATCATTTTTTCTACCGGAATATTGTAGTAGCTGATGGCAGGTGCCTCTCCGTAACCCTTGTGGCCAAAGTATTCCAGCTCCACTACCAATGTTGGCTGGTGCGTTTTTGTGCCTTTTGATATGGTGAAAGGATGGGTGAAAGGGAGATTAAATTGTTTGTATTTTATTTTCATTATTGGTGCAATTTAATTAAATGAAGTATCAGAAGTTGGCTATGTAAAAGATTGTGCACAGAAAATCTTCCCTCAATAATATGTAAACTGTCGTTATACAAAAATGCAAAAAGCTATCAATTAACAGGGTTACCCCAAATTAAATGATAGCCTTTTCACAAAAGGGTTATTATTTTTTACCAAATATTAATTCTATCTTTTTCAGCCACAAACATTTTATCGCCTTCTTTAATATTGAAAGCCGCATAGAATGGAGCAAAACTCATAAGCGGGCCCCACACCCTGTACATAGATGGTGAATGCGGATCGGTATTTATTTGTTGCCGCAATGCTTCGTCTTTACCTTTTCTACGCCAAGTTTGGGCATAGGATAAAAAGAATCGTTGATCTGGTGTATAGCCATCTATTTTTACGGTGTCTTTTCCCTGTTTAGTAAGTTTGAACGCATCGTAGGCAATAGCAATACCACCAATATCTGCTGTATTTTCACCCTGTGTAAGCTTCCCGTTAATGTGAAGCGAATCGAGTACAACAAAACTATTGTAGAGGTTTACCACCTGCTGTCCCTTTGCTTTGAATTTTTCAAAGTCAGCTGTACTCCACCAGTTTTTTAGATTGCCGTCTTTATCATATTGTGCGCCCTGGTCATCAAATCCATGTGTCATTTCGTGGCCGATTACCATACCAATGCCACCATAATTCATGGCATCATCCACGCTCTCATCAAACATAGGGTATTGCAAAATTCCAGCAGGGAAAACAATTTCATTGAATGTAGGATTATAATAAGCATTGATGGTGGGAGGTGACATAGCCCACTCTGACCGATCAACAGGTTTACCAACTTTACTTACCTGGAAATTGTATTCATTTTTACCACAGGAAAGCAGGTTTTTGAAGAATGTGTTTTTATCAATTGTTACTTTGCTGTAATCTCTCCATTTATCAGGATAACCAATTTTTTTAATGAACGTATACAATTTTTCTTTTGCTTTTGTTTTGGTACTGTCGCTCATCCAATCCAGTTTCATAATCCTTGCTTCAAAAGCTTTTTGAAGGTTATTTACCAGGTCCAGCATGCGTTTCTTGGCCTCTTCTGTAAAATACTTTTTTACATATAACTGCCCCAACGCTTCTCCTAAATTGTCATCGGTTTGGCGGTATATTCTTTCCCATCTTTCTTTCATTTGTTGCTGGCCACTCAATGCTTTACCGGAGTACTCAAAATTTGCTTTTACAAAATCACTGCTTAAAACGTGGGCTGCATTATTTAATATATGAAACCGCAGATAAGTTTTCCAGGTATCAATAGAAACGGTTTTTAAAAGATCATTCAGTTTTTGATAATAAGCAGGCTGGCTTACATTTACAGAATCAGTATTTACGGTAAGGCTTTTTAAT
>JBBQEA010000397.1:0-2492 GCA_038320245.1 Chitinophagales bacterium
CTTTTGACAGGTTATCATAATCAAACCTTAAACCAAGGCTCAGGTTCAGTTTTTTATTTACTTCAAAATTATCTTCTGCATATACATTAAATACATTTTGTCTTACACCAAAAACTTTTTTGTCCAGGTCAACCTGGTAATTTATAACCTGTACATTGGAAGGTATATTTTCAATATCAAGTGCACTGCCAATATTCTGGGCCTTTAGTGCATCAATCTGCGCCTGGTTAAGACGCACTGTGTAAAAGCCATAAGCATTGCCGGCACCCAGCAATTTAAAATTGGATGTAGTGAGTTCAACACCGGCTCTCAATGTATTTTTACCGACCTGGTATTTAAATTTTTGCTGAAACTGATCGGTATATTCATCATCCTCAAAAATATAATTTTGTGGCCCAATAGTAGCAACAGTAATACCGGTAGGGCCCTGCACAGTTGCACCAGGTTTGCCAAACTTTGGGTTATCCCTGTAATTCCATCGAAAATAAGAATGTTGATAATTTGTTTCGCCACTTAGTTTTTTGGATAGTTTATAATCATTTTTTAAAGCAATTAAATAAGTCCTGTTTTTTTGTGTTGATGATGCTGATGGAAATAGGATACCACCGGTAAGGCCACCGGCCTGCACATCTATATCAAACCTGCCATAATTGCCACGCAGGCTTGAGTGTAAATTTTTAGTCCAGTACTGATCAATTTTAGCAGATGCATAACTGAAATAATTTTTTCCTCGTACAGTTTCATTTATACCAAGCAAAGGAGAGTTTAGCAGGTTATCTTTTATATCATTGGTCTGTTCGAAATTTGCATAAAAAAAAGTTTTATCTTTTTTTATGGCACCGCCAAGCCCAATGCCCAGTTGCTGGCGCTGAAAACCATCCTTTACAGGGTTGCCATATAAATCTATTGCAGCAAAAGATGATTTGCTGTCAATAGCTTTACCAGGGCGTGTAACATAAAAGACTTCGCCGCTGAATTTATTAGTACCACTCCTGGTGGCAACATTTACAATACCATTACTGCTGTTTCCATATTCAACTGAATAGTTGTTAGTAAGTATGGTGGCGCTTTCTGTAAAACCAAATGGAGTATTAAATTTCACGTTTCCTAAAAAACGTTCGTTGTTATCCATCCCGTCTATCAGGTAATTTGTAAAAGTAGGGTTACCACCATTAATTGTTATCTGCGGCGATTCATTATAACTCAATGTGCTAAATGTTATGTTTGGCAGGCGGATAAAACTCTTCGTAATATCTCTTCCTTCCAATGGAATTTTTTCAAGTTCTTTTCTGCTTACTGTAGATGATACAGTTGCGTCTTTAAGATTTACAATTTGATTTTTCCGGCTCCTTACTGTTACTTCATCCAGCAGTGAAAGATTTTTTGGAGCCAGAAAAAAAACAGGTACGTCAATGCTTTTTTGTACGTTAATATCTTCTTCAATCGAAGAGAAATTTACTCCCTTATCAATTACAACTGAATATTTACCGGATGGTAAATTTGTAAAAGATGCAACTCCATCTATATCTGTAAGTGATTCTACAACCGCTTTTGTTTTTGCATCCTGTAGTCTTACAGATACATCCTTTTCAGGTTTTAATTCTAACCCGTTAACTACTTTCAATTTAAAATTAAGCTGGGCTTGTGCAAAAATCACGGAGGTTATGCATAATAATGCTAAAAATATTTTCTTCATAATGTAAGTTTTTTGTAACCGTCAATTAAACGGAAACAGAGAATTTGCCGAAGCAGTTTTTTGTAAAAAGTAGAAAGGTTAATACTTTGAGTTGGTATCAAAAGCATAAAGCGGGGGGCCACGCCGGTTATTTATAGAAGTTGTAAATGCGTGAACTAATGTGATTGACTGTGTAGCGTATTTGTATAGGCCTGAAAGAAAAAGATTGACCAGGAGAATAATGAGTGAATTAAATATTTGTGTTTGTTTTGCGAAATAAGCAATATCTGTATCACGGTTAATGTCACGCATTTTGCGAAGGATAACGCAGTCAGTATTGCTTTGCCCCAAATTTTGCTGCAACTGTGAAAAAACCATGGATGTTTGCCAGCTTATTTTCTCAAATACAGCTTTTTTAAAAGTACTTGATGAGAGCCCCATTAAATAGACCCCACCGTTGGAGTCTGGCCCCAACACGCAGTCGTTTATATCAAGTTCTTGTATAGCTTTCTGCAGAATTTGACGATTAAGCCCCGGGCAATCGTTACCCACAACAATCAGCTTTTCATATCCTTTGGCAAAAGTTGAAATTATGGCATCTGTCAGTTTCTCGCCAAATGAATTTCCTTTTTGGGAGGTTTCATCTGATATATACCAAGGCAGGCCGCAACCAGAAACGGTTTTGGTAGTATGTTTTATTAAGCTTGTAACGGCTTTTAGATTTTTTTTTGAATTGCATAAAATCTTCTTACCGGCAGCCTCTGATGCGGATGATCGGGTAAAAATAAGTATGGCAGTTGTTGAATTCAAATGCTGC
>JBBQEA010000398.1:0-2479 GCA_038320245.1 Chitinophagales bacterium
TCCGAATCCATCAAACAGTGATGTGTACATTGATACCGATGTAGATTTGTCGAATGCGAGCTTTACACTTGTAGATGTCTTGGGTAGAGAAGTTGCTGTTTCGTCAGTAGCAACAGGAAGTGGAGCGAGAATAGATGTAAGCAACCTTACTGAAGGAGCTTATGTACTGATTATCAAACAGGACAATTCAATCTTGAGAAAGAAAATTACTATTATAAAATAATACCATTTTTTGTTTAATTCCTGTTAATCAAAAAGGGGGCGAGATAATTTCTTAGCCCCTTTTTGATTTTTATGGTTTGATGTGGGAAAGATTCATTGTTACTTTTTTATAAATATTTCAATATTAACTGGTGACTTTTTAAGACTTATTTCGTAGCCTATTACATTTTAGTAAGTGGGCCTGAATTGAGTTTTACATGATGTTTATCAAGCAGGATATAATTCAATCCTCTAGAAAAAATAAAATTGCAGTTGTGAAGTAAAAAATGAATAAAATAAAATGTTAGGCCGCAATTTATTCTATGGAGAATTAACATGGGTAATCTTTATATAAATACAATCTTATTTAATTATTTTAACCAATTTCAGATGGTTCCTTCAATCAACTATTTCAAAAGAGCTTGCTATTGTTTCATAAGGCAAGTGCCATATTTTGGCATTTTATTTTGTATGGCTTTAGTTTTTATGCAGCATAGAGTGGCTATTGCACAACAAACGTTGAAAGTGAATCTTTCAAGTGTTATAAGACCTGTTACGCATTGTGCTTCAGGTTCTCTTTATGGGCTTACAGAAACATTGCCTGTAGATATTGCCACTTTAGTGGCTCCCTTAAATCCAAATGTATTTGCCAATCCTGCGCAAAGTGGTGCAGGAAAACAACAACCAATCGGCGATGCCTTGAAAGTTTCGGAACGTTTACAGAATACAACAGGGAAAGTTCAGGTTAGGCTTGCAGATGTTTTGCCAGGCTGGCCATATAAATGGCCAGGTCAACAAAGTTATTTGAATACGTGTACACAGGTGATCAATGCAAAAAAAGCGTCAGGAAGAACGAATTATGATGGTTATGAAATTTGGAATGAACCCCAAGGTACTTGGCAATCTCAAAATGGAGATTTTAACACAACTTGCTGGAAACCTACTTTTGATTTGATTAGACAATTAGATCCAACTGCAAGAATAATAGGTCCGTCATTGGCTTATTATAATAATACCTACATGCGTAGTTTTTTAATCTTTTGTAAAGCAAATAATTGTGTGCCGGATGTTATTTGTTGGCATCAATGGGGTGCAGGAGGTTTTCCAGGTGCTTACAATCAGTATAGAGCTCTGGAAAAAGAATTAGGTATAAGTCCAAGACCCATTACAATTAATGAATACTCTTCCAAAACAAGTGATCCCAACGAAGGATGTCCAGGCTACTCAGTACCATTAATCAGCAAATTTGAGAGATATGGAGTTGAAAGTGCATGTATTTCATGGTGGTTTACCAATTTACCAGGTCGATTAGGTAGTTTGTTGACTTCCAATAACCAAAAAGGAGGCGGTTGGCACCTATACAAATGGTATGGTGATATGACGGGACAAATGGTTCAGGTTACTCCGCCAAATGATAACAGTGATGGCTTAGACGGTTTTGCTTGTATTGATGCTTCGAAAAAGTATGCCAGTATATGTGTTGGAGGTAATTTTACTGGAAATGCAAACGTAAATATAAGTGGGATTCCTTCCTTTTTTGGGTCTAGTGTAAAAGTGAAAATTGAGTATGTGCCTTGGGCTAATAAAGATACTCCGGTTGCAGGTACCACTTTGATTTCTAATTCTGTTTTTAATGTGAATAACGGCTCTATTACCGTTCCCGTAAACATTACAAATATTCTGTATGCCTATAGAATATTTTTAGAGCCTTCTGCTAGTACACCAACGGTTTCTATAAGCTCACCCACAAAAGATACCTTAGTTGCGAATCCATCAACCGTTAAGATAAGAGCTAGTGTTTCTGATCCAACAGCCATTAACAGTTTATCATTTTTTGTAAATGGCGTACAGTTAGGTAACACGTTAACGACTGCACCATTTACAACTAATTTAAACATTACTGCAGCGGGTACTTATACTGTTACAGCGAAAATAACAGATAAAAATAATAATGTAATTAACTCTGTGGCAAGAGTCATCAGAACTGCTGTTAGTCAAGCCGGGTATAATTATCAGTCACATCCTATACCAGGTACCATCCAGTTTGAGGAGTATGACCTTGGAGGAAATGGATTTGCTTATTTAGACAATACACCTGGAAGTGCTGTAACTCCAGTCGTCAATTTCAGGACAGATGAGGATGTAGATATAGAAAACTGTACAGATGCAGGGGGAGGCTACAATGTGGGTTACGCAACAGTAGGTGAATGGCTGGAGTACACTGTAAATGTTGCGAAAGCTGGATTGTACAATGTAGATTTTAGAGTTGCCTGCAATG
>JBBQEA010000399.1:0-2424 GCA_038320245.1 Chitinophagales bacterium
AAATTTTACAGTTATTATACGAAGGGTTAAACGGTCCGCAAATGGCTGAAAAGCTTTTCCTAAGTACTTTCACGATAGAAACGCACCGTAAGAATTTAATGCAAAAGCTAAATGTAAATTCTACCCAGCAATTACTAAAAACTGCCAGGGAGAAAAAGCTGGTGTAGCGTGATTGAAAAGTTAGGTTGATGTAGCAATTCCAGTACGAAAATTACAGCAGTTTAAGAATGGTGGCTGCTAATACAGTGGCGGTGTCTGTACTCAATCTTGTTTCGCTCAATGCAACCGGTTTTAAATTATTGTGGAGAGCCAACACTATTTCATCTGGTGAGAAATTATTTTAAACGCATCCTACAAACCTTCTTTTAAACAACACTTTTTATACTTTTTACCGCTGCCGCAGGGACAGCTATCGTTGCGCCCAATTTTTGGTTCGGTTCGTACTACAGTTTGTACAGGATCTTCCCAATTTTCCCAATCCTCAAACTCATTATCATACATATCCCTTTCCTCATCATCAAAAACATCAAGATATTTTTTTTCTGCTTCTTCGTCTTGATATCCATCCCAGGTGTCTACCACCTGTTGATACATCTCGTAGATATCCGGCACTTTTTCAATTATGCTGCTTTCCGTTTTTTTATGCCTGGTTAATGACTCAAAGCTGCCAGCATAGCCAAGGGAGACAAGGTTGTTTTCATACAATTGCTTTATTTCATTTTCCAGTTTAACCAGCGAGGTATCGCACATTGCACAAACTGTTGAAGCAATTACGACGGTATCAGTTAAAGTAGCGTCATTTTTATTATCAATAAAATAGACAGCCAGTTCTTTATAACCGTTTATTATTTGCTGCTGTAGATTTTTCTGTTGCCAGTAAAGTTGTATCAATGCCTGGTTAATGCCTGTTTTAGCGAATGTATCTATATTACGTTCTTTTAAAAAATCAAAAAGAGGCTTCGGATTGGCAGCTCCTAATTTATACCACGCAATCCATAGCAGGGAGGTAAGAGTATCACCAAAATAAAAATCATTAAATGATTTGCCATTATTTAAAACATGGAATATATCCGGCAGCAAATCAGTCCATTTTTTTTCTGCAATTATACATACTGCATGTACAAGAAAAAGAGACTCTTCCTCAGCCAGGTCTTCCTGCTCCATAAAATAATTATAACGGGCAATGCCGTCTTTCAATACTTTTTGCAGATCTCTTTTTAAACTTTCATCCGGCAGCAAAAGAAGCTGTTGCAAAATGGTTGCGGGTAATCTAAAATCAAACCGCCTTAGTTCTTCCACCAGTATGTTTTCAAAAATAGGTGCTGTGTTTGTTTGTGGTACACTTTGTATAAATTCTCCGTCAATAGTAATTTCAGATTCTGCATCTTTTTTCCAACGCTCAGGCATATTTGCCAGGTTAAACTTGAATATTTCATTGGTAGTGTTATCAATTTCGGGATGCCCCGGACAGGCATTTTCCATTTTGGCAATAATATCCCAGGCTTCTTCTGTTTTACCAACAGCATTTAGGTAAAGTGCCACCACTTTATAATAGTTCATTACTTCTGCTACATGAAAACTTTTTTTATGGGGATACAAGCTGTCCAGTTGAAGTTGCTCACCCAATAGCGCTGCCATTTTTAAAAATTCTTTTTGATAATAGTACTCAATTGCCAGGGTTAATTTAGCAAATAAATAGTTGGGATGCTGGCGGATGGTAAGCAGGTTCATTTCCATTGCTTTTTCCTTCATGCCCTTCATTAAATAGAAAGTAGCAAGCCTGTTTTTAAATTCCGGCAAAGCCGGATATTCTTCTATATAACTGAGCAGTTCTTTTTCATTGCCCTTTTTTTTCAATACCTCAAAATAAGTTTTATTCAATAGCTTGTCTGCCCGTTCATCTATTGTGTAATCCGGATTGATTAATTGCGGTACTGCTGTAATGTTGAATTTAAAATATTTTTTTGCTGCCAATGTTTAATTCTTTGCTGCAAAATACTATTGATTGGTAAACTGTTGATAAATCACCCAGTACAACTTATCCCCCTTTTATACAATTGCTTCTAAATAACAGCTTGCGAAACCTTCAATAAATTCAACATAAAAACAAAAGAACTTTATCCAATATCTAAAAACCTTGTGATGTATCGGTAGCAGCATTTCAAAGTGGGGTATTACTGTTTTTGTTTCATCAAAATAAAACGAAGCTTACTATTCCCAACGCTATTGTCGGTATTTTCAACAACAACAACAGCCGATAATCTTTTTTATCAGCGGTAAATAATTTGTGTACAATAGAACTTCCTTTGCTTAAAATTAAACGCCATGATAAAAAACATTATCTCCTCATTCTTATCTGTTGCGGTGTGTTTGCAAAATGTAAACAGCCAGGCATTGCGTATTCCTGAAACCACTAACACCGTT
>JBBQEA010000400.1:0-2367 GCA_038320245.1 Chitinophagales bacterium
GTTCACTCAATCGGCATTGTTCACCAGAAATTATACCAGGGTGAAAACCTGGGCGCCATTGAAATGAAAGATTATTTTATCAACCTCAGCGAAAGCGTACTGGATTCCTTTGGCGCACACCAAAGGGTGCAGGTGGAATGCGCCATGAGCAAATTGAATGTAGATATAGATACTGCGGTACCGCTTGGCCTTATTGTAAACGAACTGCTTACCAACACCATTAAATACGCATTCCCCGAAGGTAGAATCGGAAAAGTGCAGATCAAATTAGAGCAGGCAGCTAATGGTAATTTACAAATGGTGGTATCTGATAACGGCGTGGGCAAAAGCGGTAAGATAACCGGCACCGGCTTCGGTGGGCAACTTATTTCGCTGCTTACACAGCAATTGGGTGGCATTATGAAGGAGGACAACACCAACGGTACAAATATATCCTTTGAATTTAAATCAACCAAAGCTGCCTGATGGTGAAACGAAAAACGTTTTCAAAGTTTGTTTGCCTCAATCCTGGCAAAAGTATCTCCACTCTATGCTGTTGTTAGCGTCCTCGCCAACAACTGTTCCTTTAGGCGCTCATTTTTAAAAGAAAAGTTTTAGATTTATTCGATGCTTCTAAATTTTTATACTGGAGTAAAAGATTTTGCTTTTTTAACTCATTTCAAGTAGTACAAATTAAGGGTTGTTGGGGGGTAATAAAATAATTTTCTCTACCCACTTTATTATTTTGTAATTATCCCACTGTTGACGCAAGCATAGGGTTAGCGCAAGCATCCGCTTGTGCTTGCATCAATAAGAGCCATGAGTTGACATAAAATACAGCACCTGCATTATTTCAGTTGTTTTTAGTAAATGAGAGTTGGTTTAGCAGGTTAAAGTTTATTACATGTCACAAGCGAGGACGCTCAATGACGCTTTTGAAAGCGCAATTTTTTTTTTAGTGCCTGATGTTTGTAAGTCCTTAGTTACAAACTAAGGACAGCCCATCGTATGACTTTGATGTTACTACGGGTAGCGGGGGCGGATTAAATTCCAGAGCAGAAAAATTTAGAAGATTAAGCTAAAATTGTAATTATTGCATACACAGCATCGCAAGGAGTTGCGGGAGGGTCTATTAAAATATGTCATAACGTAAATGGGTATCCGATTAACAATTGTATTTCAGACAGGTTGAAATTTATTAATCATTATTTTTCCAAAATGATTCGCAAACTATTTTAATTTTTACAATTCGTGACAGCCTTTTGGGAGCAATGATTTATTTTTTTCATTTAAATTACTTCTTCCGTATTTTATATTTTTATCGGTTGATTTATCGTTTTCAAAATCCATGTATTTTGATGCTGAAGTGATTCCAGATTTTGGATTTCGGCATATTTACAACTTTGCACGATACATAGGTATGCTCACTCTTTTACCTGCAGCTAACCCCCAATCATCAGTTCATCTTTTATAATTGAGCCTGTGTCATCTTATATATCAATAACTTCATTCCAATACCTTGTAACGGTTCGCAAGCTCAACTGTCCTTTCAGTAATTTTGCCCAGTTTCTTTTTTCACCTGATCGTAGTGTGAGAAGATTATTCACTCCTCAATTGTGCTGTATACAAAAAGCTATTCTTTTGTGATTGTTTCAATAAAAAATGGTGTACAGTGCTGCAAGTATGCCCACGATTATTGTTGAACCAATAATAAATGCCGGTGAACAGCGAAACATTGATTTATCTATATCTACCACCTGCACATTGTCTTTACTTTTTGGATCAGCAAGGCTTATAACTACCATCAGAAAAATAAGAATTATAAATACAAGGCCCATTCTGTTCATAAAAGGAATATCGGGGAAAGCGCCATTGGTCCAGCCCGGTAGAAATTTTAATACTGTTGAAAGCGGTATCGTTAGTATCGCAGAAGTAAGGGCTGCTGCAGATGTTGCTCGTTTCCAAAAAAAGCCTAAGAGGAAAATTGATAAAACGCCAGGGGAAATAAATCCCACATACTCCTGTATAAACTGGTAAGCCTGGTCAAGATTTTTCAATGCGGGAGCAACAAGCGTTGCCAATATCATCGCCACCACAATCGTAATGCGGCCTGTTTTTACCAATTTTTTTTCGGTTGCATTTTTGTCAAAAAATTTACGGTAAATATCTAAAGAGAAAATGGTAGAGATGCTGTTTGCCTTACCTGCAAGAGATGCTACAATGGCTGCGGTAAGTGCTGCAAAAGCAAGCCCTTTCAGCCCATTTGGCAATAAGTTCATGAGTGTAGGATAGGAATGGTCTGGCTTTATGATGCCACTTACATCTGCCATTTCTGATTGGAACATTCCATTTTGATACATCACATACATTGTGATCCCCGGAATAACA
>JBBQEA010000401.1:0-2280 GCA_038320245.1 Chitinophagales bacterium
GTTGGGCTACGCCGAATTTATGCTGTTCATCTACTACTGCAAATCCCAGGTTTAAAAACTGCACTTTTTCTTCGATCACAGCATGTGTTCCAATTAAAATATGCAGACTGCCATCTGCACAGGCTGCCAGTATTTGTTTGCGTTCTTTTGACTTTGATGAGCCGGTAAGTATTTTTACAGTAACGGGTAATTCTTTTACCAGTTCGGTAATGCTGTTAAAATGCTGCTGTGCCAAAATTTCTGTTGGTGCCATCAGTACACTTTGAAAAGTCTGGCCATCTTCCGGTCTTATATTTCCTGCTGCAATTAGCATGCAAAGCAAGGCAACGATGGTTTTACCACTTCCTACATCTCCCTGCAGCAAGCGGTTCATTTGCCTGCCGCTGCCAATATCATTTCTTATTTCTTTTAAAACTCTTTTTTGGGCATTGGTTAATGAAAAAGGAAGATGGTTTTCGTAAAATGTATTGAATAGATTTCCAACTTTATCAAACGTCCAGCCTTTGCTAAAGCGGTGCCTGGCGCCACGTATCAGCCCAAGCCGTAGCTGAGCAAAAAAGAGTTCTTCAAATTTTAATCTTCTAACTGCATGGCTGTACATTTCCTCCGATGCAGGGAAATGGATATGGCAAATAGCATCCCAACGGGAAATAAAACGGTATTGCTTAATGATAGTGTCCGGCATGTTTTCCGGAAAATTGTTTGGGGATAATTGTTGTAACAGCGCATAGGTTAATTTACCAATAGCCCTGCCGGTAATCCCCCTCGCTTTTAATTTTTCTGTGCTGGGATAAATAGGATCCAGGAAGTTTTTTCCGCCGGCTTTTTCCGGAGTAAAAATCTCCATCTCCGGATGTACTATTTGTGCCTTATTGTTAAAGAAACCAAGCTTACCAAACACCAGGTAACGTTGCCCAATGTTGAGTGTTTTTTCTATCCAGCCAATACCCTGAAACCAGGTAAGTTCTATTTCGCCAGTACCATCATGGAGGTAGGCTACCAGCCTCCTGGATCTTTTTTCACCCATAATTTCATGATGGGTAAGTTTGCCGGCTACCTGTGTGTAATCTGTATTGTAATTAAGGTTGGCAATACTTTCAATTTTAGTTTTATCAAGATGTCGGAGTGGGTAATGTTCCAGCATATCTTTAAAGGTAAAAATACTGAGTTCTTTTTTCAGCAATTCTGCCTTTAACGGTCCTACTCCCTTGAGGTATTCAATAGGACTGGCTAATATGTTAGTGCCTGTGTTGATGATGGAATATTTTCACAAATATATTTTGTAACGGATGGTAATGTACAACTGATGCAGATTATTACAAAACAGTTGGGTGAATAGTTTTAATAATTAAAGTTTCACCCTTTTTAAATATCAGCGGGCTTACATGAATATTGATTTATGCAACGGATACTTTTTATAAACTGGTATGAGGTTTTATAATATCATTTACAGAAAGAATTACCTAATTCCTTCTACATTGTTTCAACAACATCAGGATTGCGGGGCCTCCACCAAATGTAATAATAGCCAAGTATTAAAAGTCCAACAACAAAAGGTATAATGGCAATATGCTTGTAGGTAATTTCGCCCCATAACACTATGCTGTCAAAATGTAAAAATTCGCTAATCATCCAGTAGGAGTTAGCACTTATCCAAAAAACGATGGAAAGGTTGTGACATACTTCACTCATGTATTGTCTTGTTCTCAGCGCTATTACTATAGCGATAATTAAAGTAGGGAAAATCATTGCAACACCTAATGGCCTCCAAATCATGCACCAGCTTATATCTTTAAATAACCAGAATACAATGTGCAGATTTTCCATCTTCCGGTATTTTAAAGGAATGGTATAGTTAGCTTCACCCATGCGTATATTATTTTTTTAAACAAATATATATTATTGTAGCAGACGAAATGCAGGATTTGGCAGATGTGCAGATCAAAAAAAATCAAGTTTTGAAAATCTGTTTCAGTATTACAGTTACATCTTTTTTGAAACCATAAACAGAATAACTAATTCGTTGAAGTTGTAACTGTATTTCGGGTTTGAAATTTTGTAAATTTTACCTTTACAACTTTTTAATGGTAACTGTTGCTGCCATCATTTGGTGGTATCATTATATTGACATAGCTTAATAATCGTTTAGTAATTAGTCTGCATTATAAATTTTACAGCAGGTAAATTTAGTGGCCATACTAAATTGCAAACTATCAATAAATAAAAGACATAAAAAATGCCACTTATTAAAGTGGCATTTTTTAAAAATATATTACTCTT
>JBBQEA010000402.1:0-2178 GCA_038320245.1 Chitinophagales bacterium
CCAAATTCATTTACCATTCTTGTAACACCTTCTGCATTCGATTTTATCAATCCCTTATTTTCAGTTGCTTCAACAATCGTAACTTCTTTGCACCAGTTTTTTTCACGTACTACTTTTTTTACTTCGGCAATGGCAGCTAAAGTTTCTTCGGCAGCATTTGGTTTTGGTCCATCAATATATATGAAGAGCTTTGATTCATCGGCCAGCCGGTTATTACGCAACGATTCCAACACAAGCCGGGTATGTTCCGGCCGGTTGTATGCAAAAAAAACTATGGGTGCCAATGATCGCATGCTTAGTTTATCTAAGTTTAAATAAATTACGCTTTAAACGTCCCAACATGTATTTTATTTTATATAAAGGGATAAATATACCGGCCGGCCTTAGGTTATCCTGCCCTTTAAAATCGTTATGCAACCGCAATTTTTTCAATTCTTTCAAAGAAGGAAGAATCAAATCATATTTTTTACCGGCATTGGATGAAAGTTCCAGCAACAAATCCACCCATAGACTACTGCAGGTTTCTATAGAATAAGAGGTGATTATTTTTTGCCTTGCTGCCTGCGACAATTGTTTCCACAAAGCAGGGTTTTCTTTTAAATTTTTTATCGCCGCAACAAACTCATCCTTCCTGTCATCAATCAAAATACCTTCAACATTATTTGTAATTAGGTCTGATATTCCACTTCGCATATTGGTACAGATGGCTACCAAACCACAACTCATTGCCTCCATTAAAGTAATGGGCAGGCCTTCAAATTCTGAAAGCAAAACAAAAACCTGGTTTTGCAATAAATGAGTCTGAACTTCGGTAGATTTTAATTTGCCTTTAAACTGAACAGGCAATCCATTGCCGGTTGTGTTTAAAATTTTTTGTACCGCAGGTTCTGCAGGTCCGGAGCCGTAAATAGTGTAGCTAGTACCGGGTACCTCTTTGGCTGCTTTGCAAAATGCATGGGTAACGTCTGAAATCCTTTTTTGCTTTTCATCAATACGCCCGGCATACACCACTTTAAGTTCGCCATCTAATGAAAGCCCGGCCATATCTTCAGTTACCGGTGCCCCTATGGGGATATACTTTATTGATTTATGCAGCGGTGCCATTTGCTGACTGATTTGCTGGATTAAGTTAGAAACACATACCACCGAAGACACATCGTTTTCATCATTATTAGCCGCATATTTTTTAACCAGATCGTAATGATACTTATTGTCGTTATGCAAAACCATTACTGTAGGTATTCCGGCTTTTTTTATCCATTTACCTGCTTCTAAGGCTATGGCAAAGTAATTGGTGATAAATATATCTGGCGGAAATTCTTTTACATCGTTCAGTATCGCCAGTATTTTTTCGCCATTAAACAATTCCCAGTAAATCAGTTTGCACTCAAATCCTTCTTTAACAAAATAATTATAAGCAGGCAGGTCTTTATCATTTGCTGCCAGAAAAATGATCCGGGTTTCAATATTTTTTTCCCTGAAATAAGGCAACAGGCGCTTAATCCATGTAGTAGGACCGTCTAAATTATTGGGAGCATCAAAAGCGCAGATAGTAATTTTCATTTTAAATTTTTAGTGCCTTAAAAAATATCCGGGTTTTTTACTATGTTTTTTTTAACCAAAAAACTAAGTACGCCCGGGAAATACACAGCCAGCAGAAGTTTTAAAGCTACTTTCTTATTTCGTCCGCATATCTTCATCAGCTCCTGGTTTAAATGATCCATGTTCAGGTAGTTTTTATATTTTTCATCCATGTACCTGAACAACTTCTTTTTATTTTGTACGCTGATAGATCGCAACATGGAATTACCCAACACCCGGTAATCAAACAATATCTCAGGTATATAATGGAATTTGTAATTTTTAAATATCATGTTCATCCACATATCCCAATCCTCATAGCCCATGATGGGCATTTTTTCATCGTAGCCACCAACAGCTTCCCAAACAGATTTGCGATAAACAGCGCATGCATCTATCTGGTTTTCAACCATCATGTTTTGTAAGTTAAATTCACCAATTACATGACGTTTATCGTTATCGCCAAAAAACTGGGCATCGCCATATACCATTGCTATTTCAGGATGGCTGTCCAGAATTTTAATGCTTTCATAAATATATTCGGGTCTTATTCTATTGTCACTATCCAATGGTAAAATATAATCACCTTTGGCAACC
>JBBQEA010000403.1:0-2158 GCA_038320245.1 Chitinophagales bacterium
ACGATAGTTGCTGGCCTGTGCCTTTGCACTATTGCTTACTGCATTAAATAAAGTTGATTTTCCCACATTTGGTAATCCTACAATGCCTGCTTGTAATGCCATTGGTATATTTTTTATTTGTTTTTTTATTAAACTGATGTAGGCCCGTTTTTTTTAAGTGCTGTAATCTTAAAAAATATCCCTAGCCAAATTAACTTATCAACCCAGTCAACTAATGTTCCTGTTATCCTCCTCCTCTACCACCACCCTATTTTTTCAGGCTGCAAAGGTAAGGGTTGCGATGGAATGATTTTTTTGAATTGAAAAGATTACCTTGAACCCCTGTAAAACACAGTTATAATGTAATCTCTTTTTTATAATCTTTGCACACAATTTAAAGTATTGAACACCCAATACAACCACGTAACCAACTAATATGGCTTTAAGCAGAATCTGGAGTGCCTTTATCATCATCGCAATTTTTGTGGCCGGTATTAAGTGTATCATTTCATCTGACAGTAAAATGATCTTTAATAAAATGGTAGTAGGCAAAAGTGGCGATACCAGTAATACACGGTCTATCGACAGCCTAAACCTTCCCCCTGCAATTGCAAAAATTTTGCTTACCAATAAAGAAACAAAAATTGGTGAAATAAAGTACGCAAAATCTAATGATGGAAAATTTACTGTTTACAAAGAGCAAAATGCAAATGGTATTTTAAGTACCTGTAGAGACGCTGTAGATATTTGCATTGGTTTAATTGGAATTATGGCTTTGTTTATGGGCTTTATGAGTATTGCAGAAAAGGCAGGAGGCATTAATCTTTTATCAAGAATTATTGGCCCTTTCTTTACTAAAGTATTTCCGGATGTTCCCAAAGGCCACCCGGCATTCGGCCACATGATGCTAAATTTTTCTGCCAATTTATTAGGGTTGGATAATGCAGCAACGCCATTCGGTATAAAAACAATGGAAAGCCTGCAGGAAATTAATCCCGATAAAACAATAGCAAGCAATGCACAAATTATGTTTTTGTGTTTGCATGCTTCCGGCCTTTCCCTGATACCGGTAAGTGTAATAGCAGTAAGGGCTGCAAACAAAGCTGCAGTGCCTACCGATATTTTTCTGCCCTGCATGATTGCCACTTTTATGGCTACGATGGCTGCGCTTTTTATTGTTTCGTTTAAACAAAAAATAAATTTATTACAACCTGTTGTACTGGCATGGGTTGGAGGTTTATCAGCTATCATAGCTGGTTTGGTTTGGTATTTAACCACCTTAAACAGAGAGGGCATGGAGCAATTCTCCGGCATTTTTAGCAATGCTTTCTTGTTGATTATTTTTTTATTAATTGTATTGGGCGGCCTGTATAAAAAGATTAATGTTTTTGACTCATTTATTGAAGGAGCAAAACATGGTTTTGAAACAGCAATAAAAATTATTCCATTCCTTGTAGGAATGTTGGTGGCAATAAGTATGTTGAGAAACAGTGGTGTATTTGATGTAGTGATTGATGCCATGAAAAATGTATTTGCACTTATGGGATTTGATACCCGCTTTGTGGATGCTTTACCCACAGCGCTCGTAAGACCATTGAGTGGCGCCGGTGCAAGAGGTATGATGGTTGATACCATGAGAACTTTTGGCCCGGATTCATTTGCGGGCACCTTAAGCTGTATCATGCAGGGTTCATCCGATACAACTTTTTATGTGGTAGCTGTATATTTTGGAGTAGTTAATATTAAAAATACCCGTTATTCTATTGGCGCAATGCTACTGGCAGACTTAGTTGGAGTGATAACATCCATTATTTTAGCTTATTTATTTTTTGGTTAAGATAATTATTTCCATATACTGCGTCCCGTGCTGTTGTCGGTTTATTTTAGGGCAATTACGCCCATAAAAACTAAAAGAAAACCGTTTTGCCAAAAAACATAGATTCGCACTAGTAAAATACCTCCAGTTAAATAACCGTTTCTGCACCAAATCCCCTACTTTTGCAGCCCAAATTCAAAATGAGTTTGGTAAGTCAACAAAATTTTATAAACAAAAACATCAGGGAAATGAACAATTACGAATTGATGGTGATTTTTACCCCTGTGCTTTCTGAAGAGGAATATAAAGCCGCTCAGAACAAATTTGCTGCGTTAGTTACAGAAAACGGCGGCGAATTATTGC
>JBBQEA010000404.1:0-2002 GCA_038320245.1 Chitinophagales bacterium
CAAGAAACAATTCATTATTTAACAACAGGTAAAAGCCAGGGCGGTGGAAATGCACTTTCAAAAAAAGCCTTAGGGTAGTATGGAGAAATTATTAAACAACCTTAATGGTACATGGCATATTTAAGTAAACAAATTTTATGAAGCAATTTTCTTTCACAAATTTTTCAAGTTCATTTTCATCAAACGCAACATTATACCGGGGCAGGTCGGCCCTTAAAATACTAATAATATGATCGGGTATAGATTGATGACGGGCAGCCAGTTTCGAATCAATTATTACATCACATTTTAAAACAGAAGTATCCATGACAGAATTTTTATTTAGTAAGTATAATGGCCAATTGGTAAAAGTAAAATTAAAAGATGATTCGGATATTTTAATTGGAAAAATCATTTCTGTTGGCGGGCTACAATCCTTTCAGGCTGCTGATACAACAGGCAATGCAGCAACACTCGAAGTGATTAAAAATATTAATACATACAAAAAGGATCCCGGTGATTTGGAAAATGTTTTTATTAAAAGGATTTACAGTGAAGATGTTGAAAGCATCCAGGTGATTAGTTCCGGTGATTTATGATAATGTTTGCATTTTATTTGCCTTACACGTTTGCATTTACCAACCTTGTATATTACTATTGTACTGCAATAGTTTAGCGAGCTACAACATAAGTATCTCTTTTTAAATTTTTAATTTCTAATAATGGCCGGCAAGCGGGTGCAAGTGCCGCATTCAATGTGCTTATGTACGCTGACTATTGCAACGACCGGCCATTTTATAAATTTTTAAATTAAACTACAATGAAAAAATTATTATTCTTCTTCGCTTTCTTTCCGTTACATGCCTTCTGCCAAACAGCTATACCGCGAAATGCCGAAGGCAAATATGAATACACCGATGTTGTAAAAGTTGATTCTGCTTCCGCAGATAAGCTATATAGCAATGCAAAACTTTTTATTGTTGATGCGTTTAAGTCCGGCAAAGATGTTACTCAACTGAATGACGATAATACGAAAACCGTTGCTGGCTCGGGTAATTTTAGCATTGAGACAAAGGGCCTGATGAGTTCGGCTATTGATAAAAGAATTCATTTTAGAATTTTAATTCAATGTAAAGAGGAAAAGTACAAATACACCTTAAATAACCTGGAGGCCTCGTTTATATATGGCGCAGTTGATGACCGATTCCCATTGGAATATGGAGGAGATAAAAGCCATCAATATCTTACCAAAAAGCAGAGGCTTGAATACAATAAAGCCATTGTTGATAATATGATCTCTTTAATTTCGGACCTTAAAAAGCACATGGCTGCTAACCCGCAAGACTTTTAAATTAAAAAAGGGAACTAAAATTAATTAGCTCCCTTTTATTTATGATGACTTGAAATCTTATCAGGAAAGAGCAGGCTGCTTTGCTTTAAGCTGTGCCACATTCTTATAAACAATTTGCATTTTAATACCTTTTGAAAGCAGGTTACCCAGCACACTTTTTAGCCCTGAAAATTCAACACCTGTGATGTGCTTTTCAATGGCAAGGGCGTTGGTAATATTCCAGGTAGTTGGCGCCAGTTTAGTCTCTGGCTTGTAAAGCGGCATAAATTTTATACCACCGGTAAACAGTTTGTCAATGCAGGCCTTTAGCCCTGTAAATTCAAAAGGTGAAATTGCTTTTTTAATTTCAACTTCATTGGTTAACGACCATCCGGGGGCGGCATTTTTCATGTGGCCATTTGTTGCTTTTGCTGGTGTGCGTGTTTTTGTTACTGTTGACATATTAATGAGTTTTTAGATTGCAAACGTATGTATTTTTTACAACCTGTACAATTCAACGCTCGCCACATTTTGCAGCGGCAAGGTTACGCTGTTTAAATGCACGAGGTACAATGTGCCGGCAATGCGCACCTTAGTGGCGTTATTAAAATTGGTGTAGCTTTTTTGATCAAAGGAAAGTGAAGCCTTCACCAGTCGTGTATTCATTAAAAAATTAAGCCAGTCCTTCCACAG
>JBBQEA010000405.1:0-1899 GCA_038320245.1 Chitinophagales bacterium
CCTTAAACAATCTTCACCAACATTCAACCACATTAAACAATCCTCGTTACCCCACTAAAGTCTTCAACGAATCCAACGCCCTGCCGCTTTCTAAACTTTCCACTGCCAGCTGATAGCATTCATCGTAACTCTTGTATTTGCCGGTGCATTGTAAAGCCATCGCTGAGTTGGCCAATACAACAGCATTTTGCGCCCAGGTTCCCTGTCCCTGTAAAATATTTTTGAAAATTTTGGCAGCTTCCTCCGCTGTATCACCACCATATATATCAGTAGCTGTAACAGTTCTTTTACCAAGATGTTCTGCAGTTAAAATCTGTTCGCCTTTGTTGGTGATTACTTTTGTATCGCCTGTTAAAGAAATTTCATCATACCCATCAAGGCTATGAATGATCGTAAAATTTTTGTCTGTCTGTTGCAACAGGTAATTATAAATCCTGGCCATTTCAAGATTGTAAACGCCTACCAACTGGTGTTTAGGAAAAGCAGGATTTACCATTGGACCAAGCATATTAAAGAAAGTGCGAACGCCTAAATTTTTCCGGATTGGCCCCACTACTTTTAATGCCGGATGAAACAGCGGCGCATGTAAAAAGCAAATATTGGCTTCTTCAATTTCTTTTTTTAGTTGATCATTGTTGTTGGTAAACTTGTAACCCAATTGCTCCATCACATTGCTGCTGCCACTTATTGAGGTGGCGCCATAGTTACCATGCTTGGCTACTTTATTACCGGTGCCAGCTACTATAAAACAACTGAGGGTAGAAATATTAAATGTATTTTTTCCATCGCCGCCGGTACCAACAATATCAATTAACTCATTTCCCTGTAAATCTACCGGCACACACAATTCCAGCAATGCATCGCTAAAACCCTGCAGTTCGTGGATGGTAATGCTACGCATGAGATAGACAGTTATGAAAGAAGCTATTTCACTGTCATTATACAGGTTATTGGAAATATTAATGAGTATTTCTTTGGCTTGCTCCCTCGGCAATGTTTTGTATTCGAATAAATAGTTTAATATTTTTTTCATGTTTTTTCTTTTAACCTGTCCCTTAAAGACGAACTAAACTGGTTGATTTATAATAATTTTTTTGCGACCTTACATTCAATATCTGATAAAGTAAACAGCAGTTTCAATTCCTGCTTTCAGAATAATAAGTTTCATCAGTTTTGTATTCCCAGCCAGTTCCTCATCAGTTGCTCACCAACTGGAGTCAATACACTTTCCGGATGAAACTGTACACCCTGCACATCATATTTTTTATGTTGCAAAGCCATGACAAATCCATTGCTGTCAACAGCTGTTATTTCCAGCTCTGCCGGAAAATTTTTATCACTTACAATCCATGAATGATAACGACCTACCTCAACTGTTTTGCCCAGACCTTTTAAAATGGGTGCTTCTTCGTTAATGATTTGTATGGGTGTAGCAATACCATGGTACACGGTACTTAAATTTTCCAATGTGCCACCAAATGCTTCGCCAATTGCCTGGTGCCCCAAACAAACGCCCAGTATAGATTTGGTTGCAGCGTATGATTTTATCAGCGGCAATAACAAACCAGCTTCTGATGGTACGCCCGGCCCCGGTGATAAAATTATTTTATCATAAATTTTTACCTGCTCCAATGCAATCTGGTCATTGCGAAATACATCCACTTTTTGGTGTGTTATTTTTTCTACCAGATGTACAAGATTATAGGTAAAAGAATCGTAATTATCAAAAACAAGAATTTTCATATCAAATATTTTTTGCCAATACAATGGCTTGTTTTAAGGCGTTTAATTTATTGTTTACTTCCTGCAATTCGCTCTCAGGATTACTGGCTGCAACTACTCCTGCACCCGCCTGGTACGTCAATGTATTTTGCTTACTCAAAAAAGTCCGGATCATGA
>JBBQEA010000406.1:0-1711 GCA_038320245.1 Chitinophagales bacterium
GTTCCTTTGATAACTATCCGATCATAGCAGCCAAGAACACCAACTATATTTTCAGCATATCGGCTTGTTAGAAGTTCCATCGGTTTTTACTAGAAAGTTAGCTATTTTTCCTGTTTGGTTCTGGCTTGTCCAGGTTAGGTATTTGTAATTCTATTGTGCTTTGGTTCGGGGCTAGACGCTATTAATTTAGCTTTTTGTTGTTATCTTCATCAAAAGTTTTTTAATCATCATTTTTTCCGGGCTTGACCAGCATCTATTCCCGTACTTCGCCAAGCCTCAACGTTGTGTGTAACCAATTTGGACACACCGTAAAATTCAAAAAAGCATTAAAAAAGTGTTGCCGCCATTTCGCAAGCAAGACTATCATCCAAGACATCTAAGCCTGCAACTGGACGCTGATAATTTAATTGATGGTACTTTTTTGTTTCTGGATTTTTTACGTTTCTTGCTTCTATAAATAATGTTCCTTCTTCGTCTTGAACAAAATCGCATTCAACGTAATCGTTTGCTGCATAAGCATCTTGCAATGACTGGTATTTATCGGTAGAAAAAAAATCATCAAACGTTCCTCTGCTTTGCTGTTTTCCGAACAGACTTATTTTTTTATACGACATAATATTTAGTTTTACATTATTAATTAAACTCTGTGTTGACAAACTTTGGCTACACACAACAAAAGGTTTTGTGCAAGTGTGGCGGGACGTTGAAACTTCAACTTAGTGCTACTATCAGCAGCAGTTCCAGCTTGACCAGTATCTATGGGCTTTTATTTGTTATCTTCATCTTCAAGTTTTTAATCGGCTTCGGTTCCAGGCTTGACGTTATAAAATGCCACACCTGCACAAAGCCTAAATCGTTAGCCGCAATACGCAGACACCCTGCTAATTGCAGACGTGAAATATTCATTATTCTTTTCCATTCCGACAAATTTTCGGTTTGACTTCTCACAAGCTATTGCAGTTGAAGCTGAACCAAAACAATTATCCATTACAATTTCTCCTTCGTTTGTGAACGACCTTATCAGCCATTCCAAAAGTCCCACAGGTTTTTGTGTCGGGTGTATTGCTTCTTTTTGTTTATCAGTTTTAAATGTCAATACAGATTTAGGATAGCGTTCTGTACTGTCATACGTTGTTAATCCATGCTCCCCGTAATTGGTGGTTTTTACGCTATTCCTTTTATGGTTTGCCGTACTTACTTTCCTTTCGTGTCCAGTTGTTTTTTGCGGGTTGTAAGTTGGTAGTAATTTATAAAAAACAAGTATGTCCTCATGGCTTCTAAGCGGCATTTTTTTAGCATTTAAAAAACCTGTTGGGCTTGTTTTCTGCCAAATAATATTATAACGGTGCAGCTTTTCATTTGAAAGCATCAGCCTTGCAGAGAACTTGTCCTGTCCAAATAAAACTATTGCTCCCTTGTCTTTTATAACTCTTTCATAAGAGTTCCATATTTCAACTAAGTCAATAACGCTATCCCATTTATTTTTAGTTACCCCATAAGGCAAATCACATAAAATCATATCAATACTTTTCGTCTCAAGATGTGACATAATTTCAAGGCAATCACCCTGATAAAATGTACTGCGGCTAACAACGGTTTTGCAATAGTGGGGCGGAAGTGGTAAATTCATCATTTGTAATTCTATTAAACATTAGTTGTGGGTTGAACATTTGTGTCTTGAAACCCCACCATCGCAAAGCCGAGAACCGTT
>JBBQEA010000407.1:0-1611 GCA_038320245.1 Chitinophagales bacterium
AATTTAAAAAGTATTCACAGCCCGAAAGGGCTTTTTGTCCCCATACCTCCAATTTAATTTCAAGCAGCCCGAAAAATATTTTTAATCGCAACCTTCAAACCGGTAAGGAGACTATGTTTTAATTACTCTCTGAATTGTTGACTTTTACCTATTGTGGATTTTAGAAAGCTACGGCCACGGGGTTTAAACGCACTTGTTGTGGTGCATGTAAATATTAAAATATTGGAATAAAAGATCCTCAATGGTATGCCGTTGAACCGAGCGTGGCAACGATGCTGCCATGAAATACAAAAGTTGGTTACCAAAAAAAATTAATCAACCACCACCGTTTTATTTCCATAAACAAACACTTTATCATCCAGCACCAGTTGCAAGGCTTTTGCCAATACGGCTGTTTCAATCTCCTTGCCTGCCTTCATCATATCGGCAGCGGTAAAAGAGTGTGTGACAGGTATAATTTGTTGGGCAATGATGGGACCTTCATCGAGGTCGTTGGTAACAAAATGGGCTGTGGCTCCAATTAATTTTACACCCCGTTCAAATGCCTGCCGGTAAGGATTGGCGCCAATAAATGCCGGTAAAAATGAATGGTGTATGTTGATGATTTTATGGGGAAACTGTGCAATAAATGCTGCCGATAAAATACGCATAAACTTTGCCAGCACCAGGTAATCTTTTTGATATTGATTAATGATAGCAGCTAATTCTTTTTCAAATACATCCCGCTCTTTTGCCTCATGCGAAACCAGGTGGAAGGGTACATTGAACCGTTCGCAAATATTTTGTAGCGAGCTGTGATTGCCAATTACACATTGTACGGAAGCCTGCAAAGTTTTAAAATGGTTGCGGATTAATATATCGCTCAGGCAGTGATATTCTTTGGTTACCAGTACAATTATTTTTTTATCCGGTGAAGGATTTACGGTGATTTCTGCAGCTGCTGGTAATACCAGTTGTAATTGTTTTGTAAGTGTTTCAGCATTGGTTTCTGCGCCAGTTGCTGCTGTTACCAATCTTATAAAAAATCTGTTTTGCACCGTATCTACATGCTCCCGCATGGATAAGATATTAATCTCTATTGAAGAAAGTACTCCTGCAATAGAAGCTACCAAACCAACTCTATCTGTACATTGTATGCGTATTACCATTTTGCTTTTATTTAAACAGCCTGTTTGCAAATCTAAACATCTAAACTTCTAATCTCCTAAACCAATTCATAACGTACACAACAAACCCTGCACTTGCGTACAGGGTTGTTGGTTTATAAAAATTGCGGCTCTATTCTCCCCTTTGGGGAGTTAGAGGGGCTTTTAATCATCTGATTTCTGCTTACCTTTTTGTTTAGCTATTACATCTTCTGCAACAATTTTTGGTGCAGGATCGTAATGACTAAACTACAAGGTATAAGTAGAACGGCCACTTGATAAGGAACGCAATTGCGTTACATAACCAAACATTTCGCTTAATGGTACTTTGGCTTTAATAACCTGTACACCATGTTTGCTATCCATACCTTCCAGCATACCACGACGACGGTTCAAATCACCCGTAACATCACCCATGTATTGGTCTGGTGTTAAAACTTCTACTTTCATTATCGGTTCAAGCAAA
>JBBQEA010000408.1:0-1588 GCA_038320245.1 Chitinophagales bacterium
TCATCCACAAGGGCTGAACCTATACAAATTACGGGTTTTGACATGCGCCAAAAATAAGGAAACTTATTGGCTGCATTAATAATGTGCGATGTTTTTCTGCCACTAATTGCTAACTGTTATCTTTGCAATGAATGAAACAACTTGCAACACTCAATCATTTTTTCTTTAAATACAGGTACCGTTTTTTATTGGGGATACTATTCATCATCCTCACCAATTATTTCAGGATACTGGCACCGCAACTTACGGGCTATGTGGTAAACAGTGTGGTGCATGCCATTGATGGAACCAAATCAAATCCACTTTTAAATAAGGAAAAACAATATGATTTTATAGTAAAAGCTACTATTCAGCAGATAGAAACCCAATCTTTAAAAGCGAAAATTTTTTGGTGTAGTATCATATTGCTTTTGCTGGCGCTGATAAGTGGATTCTTTATGTTTCTGATGCGTCAAACCATTATCGTAATGAGCCGGCTGATAGAATACGACCAAAAAAACCAGGTTTTCAATCATTACCAGCAATTAGATACAGGCTTTTTTAAAATTCAAAGTACCGGCGATTTAATGAGCCGTATTTCAGAAGATGTCAGCAGAGTTCGCATGTACACCGGACCGGCCATTATGTATTTTATCAACCTTGCAGCCATCCTTTGTTTTAGTGTTTTTTTTATGTTGAAGGCCAGTCCAAAACTTACGCTGGTAGCGCTTTCTCCACTCCCAGTATTGGCAGTAACTATTTATCTGGTAAATACCATTATTAATAAAAGAAGTGAAAGGATTCAATCATTGCTTAGTAGTTTAACAACCAATGCGCAGGAGTCGTATAGTGGTATCCGGGTAATTAAATCATTCGTTCAGGAAAAAGCAATGCTTGGCTTTTTTACAGCCAATAGCGAAGATTATAAAAGGAATGCTTTAGGATTGGCCAAGACAGAAGCCATCTACTTTCCCAGCATGGCCCTGCTGATAGGAATTAGTACATTAATTACTATTATGGTGGGTGCTTTGGATGTTGTGAATAACAGAGGCGGCACAACCGTGGGTACAATCGCAGAATTTGTGTTGTACATTCAAATGCTTACATTTCCCGTTAGTGCTATCGGGTGGACGGCGAGTATGGCTCAACGTGCCGCTGCTTCACAAAAAAGAATCAATGAATTTTTACAAACCAAATCTGCCATACAAAACCCAACCGAAAAACTAAAGCCGCCGCTTAATAAAAATATCAGTTTTAAAAATGTAGATTTTACTTATACCAATACGGGCATTCATGCATTGCAAAACTTTTCTTTGGAAATTAATGCAGGAGAAAAAATAGCCATTGTTGGAAAAACCGGATCTGGAAAATCTACAGTTGCACAGTTGCTGTTACGTGTGTATGACCCGCAAACAGGTGGAATAGCATACGATGGTAAACCGCTTACCAGTATTGATCTTGCCTACCTGCGGGAAGGTATTAGCTATGTTCCGCAAGATGGTTTTTTGTTTAGTGAAACAGTTCAAAATAATATTGCATTTGGCCTGGCAACAGCTACGGAAGATACTGTAATTGCGGCTGCACAATTAGCCTGCATTCACAATGAAAT
>JBBQEA010000409.1:0-1507 GCA_038320245.1 Chitinophagales bacterium
CAATAACCCGGCACTCACCCTGCTAATGGTTGCAACGCTGCAAGGATTTCCATTTCATTGGCAAATGGGTGAAGACAAACTAACGATTGTATCGGTGGGCACAGGCTACAGTATTTTTAGTAAAAAAACAGATGAGATTGAAGAAGCCTGGCTGGGTACCTGGGCATCCAATGTGCCTGATATGCTGATGCAGGATGCAAGTTGGCAAAACCAAATCATTTTGCAATGGTTGTCCAAATCGCCCACTGCATGTTCCATTGATATGGAGATTGGTAATCTGGATGGAAATTATTTAGGGGATAAACCGCTCATTAATTATTTGCGGTATAATTTTCCAGTTACAAAAGATGACCTAAATGTCTTGGCACTAGGACGTTCTTTCAATGAAAAAGATGTTGCCAACATTATAGAAATGAGCAATGCCGGTAACAGGGAACTGCTTTACCAGATAGGATCTGCTGCTGCCGTAAGGGTAGAAAAAAATCATTTTGACTAAACATTTTTTAAAGAATTAATAGTTTATAGATCAAAACAATATATTTCGGACGCAGCCACTTTTGCATAATACCTTGACAAAAGATAGCAGCACCAGGTAAATTATTATGAAGAAGTTTCGGGAAAAAATCAGAAAATAAGAAGTGCCCCAACTTGTCTGTTCTATTAAATTATGCTAATATTGCAGCATAAACATGATTTTAAAAACACCCATAAAATTTTTCCTTAGCAACAATCTCGATTTGCTAAACCACTAAGTTGGGTATTCAATTTTTTGTTGGCACTCCTATAGCCTCACCTTACTTTTCCTTTTTATTTTAAGCTTTCAATCAACAGTTCAACTGTTGTTTACTATTCATAATCTTTAAATTATTTTGTAATGATAGATACTACCACACTAAACAGCAGCAATTCTCAGCAATATATTGAGCTGGAAGAAAAATACGGCGCACATAATTATCACCCCTTACCTGTTGTGCTTAACCGTGGTGAAGGAGTATTTGTATGGGATGTAGATGGCAAGCGTTATTACGACTTTTTAAGTGGATACTCTGCAGTAAATCAGGGTCATTGCCATCCCAATATAATTGCGGCACTTGTTGAGCAGGCAGCTAAGCTAACACTAACCAGCAGGGCTTTTCATAGCAACCTATTGGGTGAATATGAAAAGTATATAACTGAATATTTCGGCTACGATAAAGTGTTACCAATGAATACGGGAGTAGAGGGTGGTGAAACTGCCATTAAATTGGCAAGACGTTGGGGCTATGTTGTAAAAGGCATTGACGACAACCAGGCTAAAGTGATATTTGCCAACGGTAATTTCTGGGGACGTACGATGGCTGCTATATCATCCAGTACCGACCCAAGCAGTTACCACAACTTTGGTCCTTTTATGCCGGGGTTTCAAATGGTGGATTACAATAACCTGCCTGCACTGGAAAAAGCTTTTCAGGATAAAAATGTAGCCGCATTTATGGTGGAACCTATACAAGGGGAGGCTGGTGTTGTG